>NZ_CATXCO010000018.1:0-22526 GCF_958366745.1 uncultured Romboutsia sp. | reverse complement strand
AACTAAAAATAACAAGAGCCTTGAAGAATCTATTTACGAACTTTTTTAAGTTCGATTACTATAAAAATCATTAAATGATAAATCTATTAAATTATATTTAGTTAAACAAGTGTATGCTTATATAAAAAATCCTATAATTAAAAGATTATTTATATGTAAATAATCTTTTAATTATAGGTATAATATCTTGTGTATCTAAACTTATAAAATTCAAATTATAATATCATTAAAAATATATTACTAAGCAATTTAAAAACTAAAATAAATAAATTAAATAATGATATAATTTATATTATACATTTAAGAAATTCAAATATATATTTAACTTAAATTTATTATTTTCATAATTTTTAATCTTCTTTAAGATTTGGTATTACTTTTTTTACTTCTTCTATTTGATGCCATGTTTTTTCTAGATTCTTTTGATTTATATATTCTTTTAAATCAGCTAAAGATACAAATTCTTTTACTGATAAGTCATCATCATCATTAATAAATCTTAAAATAAACATAACATTACCTTATTTTCCACAACACTTCTTGTATTTCTTTCCACTTCCACATGGACAAGCATCGTTTCTTCCTACTTTTTCTTCTTTAACTACTGTTTTAGAAGTTTTGTAAGCTTTTTGTAATTCTTTTCTCTTTGCAGCTGGTAATATAGTCTCCCAACCTGGTAAGTTATATAACCAATGAGCTTCTACTTCTACCATGTTATAGTATAATTTTTCGAAATCTATATCTAATTTTATAGTACTATCAGCTTCTATAGTTTCTAAAGTTATATCTTCCTTTAAACTTTCGCTTATTCCATCTATGAATCCCATGAAATATTCAACTGAAACATTATATTTAGCAGCTAATTCACTAACTTTACCTTCTATAACTTCTTGCTTGTTATTTAATAATTCATTGTATATTGAAGCTTCTGCTTGTAAGTATGCTTCCCAAAACTTTACTTCTGCTTCTTGGCTTTCATGATTATCACTTAAATTTCTCCATTCAGTATATAAACTCATACCTTTGTCCTCCTAGTTATATTTAATATATTTTTATATTAAAAATTAATTATGTATTTATTAAATACGTTAAACTAACTATTATATTATATCATAATTAAATAATTCTTTTAATACTTTTATAGCATAGTCTTGTTCTATAAAAAATGGACTAGATGCTATTGTTATTACTTTTGCTTTTTTTATTAAATCTTTTATTTTTGAAATTTTTAAATCATAAGGAATATAATCCATGTCCTTTGAGAATATATCTAAATCTATGTCTAGTACATATTCTCCTTCTATATCTAAATTAAATCCATAAGAACTATCTATTATAATTACCTCAGAAAATATATCATGTTTTAAAGCAGGCTTAATAAAACTTCCTACATTTAAAGTTTCATTAGTATACTTAAATACATCATCAATATTATCTATATCTACATTATAATTTTCAGGTTCTCTTGTATCTTTGTGTTGATCTACATGGACTAATTTACACCCTTTAGTAAAGTTTCCCTTTTTCAAACTTTTTATCCAAAAATAAAAGGCATGGTTATGATTATCAAATATATATACATCTTTATCTTGATACTTATATATAATCATATTCTTAAGTCCCTTAGCCTTTATTTCAATATCCTCATCAATTTCATTGAATACTATTTCTTCTCCAACTGAAACATCATCTAAAGTTCCTTCTATAAGCTTTGGTACATATATTTTTTTATTTTCTCTATCTTCATATGAAAATATATTATTACCAATAGGTCTATCTATATAAAATCCTATATATTTATCCATACTAATTCCTCTTAACTATTAAAATAAGTTCCATGGATATTCCTTAGGTGGTTCACATGTAAACTCCATTTTTTCTTTAGTTGTAGGGTGTATTATTTCTAGTTTATAAGACCATAGTGCTATTTGTTGACCAACTTTATTAACATTTTGTCCATATCTTTGATCTCCAAATAAAGGATGCTTTCTACTTGCAAATTGAACTCTTATTTGGTGAGGTCTTCCTGTTTTTAAATCTATTTCAACAAGACTAAATCCATCTTTTCTATCTAAAGTCTTATAACTTAACTCTGCATTTTTTGCTTCTTTATGATCCTTATTAACTACACTTACCATGTTAGTCTTTTTATTCTTATAAAGATAATCTTTAAGAGTATCTTCTTTCTTATTCATATCACCGTGTATAACAGCTCTATAAGTCTTTTTAAAGGTTTTAGTCCTAACTTGGTCAGATAGTCTAGATGCAGCTTTAGAAGTCTTTGCAAATACCATAATTCCACCTACAGGTCTATCTAACCTATGAACTAAACCAATATATACATTACCTGGCTTATTGTACTTTTCCTTTACATACTGCTTAAGTAAGTTAACCATATCTTTATCATTAGTATCATCACCTTGAGAAAGTATGTTTACAGGTTTTTCTACAACTAAAAGATGATTATCTTCAAATATGATTTTAATCATTATTTAGACTCCCATCTTCCAAATATACCACATGGAAGAACTTTACCATCTCTAGATGTTGGTATACCGATTTCTCCTCCATATATTTTTCCACCTTTAGCTTTTTTAGCTACTGTAGCATCTAATATATGTTCAAGTATTATTGGAGATAATCCAGTTGTATATGAGTTTATTAAGAAAAATAAAGGTTCATCTGATAATACTTTTGTACATAATTCAACTAAACCATATAATTTCTCTTCTATTTGCCAAACCTCACCTTTAGGTCCTCTTCCGTAAGAAGGTGGGTCCATTATTATAGCATCGTATTTGTTTCCTCTTCTTATTTCTCTCTCAACAAATTTAACAACATCATCAACTATAAATCTTACTTTTCTGTCTCCTAATCCTGATGTATGTAAATTTTCCTTAGCCCAAGTAACCATACCTTTAGATGCATCAACGTGACATACTTCTGCTCCTGCTGCTGCACAAGCTACTGTAGCACCACCAGTGTATGCGAAAAGGTTTAATACTTTTATAGGTCTTTTAGCATTTTCTATCTTATCCATTGCCCAATCCCAGTTTGACGCTTGTTCTGGGAATAATCCAGTATGCTTGAATCCTGTTGGACTTATATTAAACTTTAAATTTTTATAACTTATTGTCCATCTTTCAGGATATTTCTTTTTATGTTCCCATTGTCCTCCACCTCTGTTACTTCTGTGGTAATGTCCGTGAGGATTTTTCCATAATCCACTTTCATTTGGTATAGGCCACATAACTTGAGGATCTGGTCTTCTTAATACTATATCTCCCCAACGCTCTAATTTTTCTCCGTTACCCATATCTATAAGCTCGTAGTCTTTCCATTTATCTGCTAATAATAACATTGAATTCCTCCTAAATTAATTCTATCAATTTATGTATTATACCATATAATTACTTAATATTTTCGGTATTTTATATACTTTATATTCCTAGTTATTAATTATTTAAGAGTTCTAAAATTATATATTATAAATAAGTTTATAGTATAAACTTATTTGCTATTTTTATAAACTAGCATACTATATTCTAATTGATTTTCTATAACAGGAGGTAATTTAATATGAATTATTATGAAAGGTCTGATAACTGCTTATATAATCCTATACATGTAAAATTTAATGAAGATTTAAGTATAGGAAGTACTTTTTCTTCTTCATTACAATATCCTTCTTTTTTTACATTAAGAAATTCTTATTTTAATGTAAGCCAAAATGTACTTAATAATATAAACTCAACAATAAAATCTGATGTATTTACATTTAAAAATGGATTAATAGATGAAGAAATACAGGTAAATGATGATAATAATAAAAACAATAACCCAGAAGTTAAGTATAGAGTAATTACAAACTATGCTAATACATTTAGTAAAAACCATATATTAAGCACTATAGTTAATCTTATGGCATTTGTTGATGAAAAAATTGAATACAATGAATTAAACAATTATAACTTTGATTTATTAACTGGAAATATGTTTACTATTGGAAATGTGTTTAATCCTAATGTTGATTATCTAAAAGTTATATCTAATTATGTTAATTACAAGATAAGTCAAAATAAAGAATTATATTATAAGGATGTAGTTGTAGATATTCCTGAAGATCAAGCTTTTTACTTAACTGATGAAGGAATAGTAATTTATTTCGGAGTAGATGAAATTGCACCTAAGGAATTTGGTATTCCAAGATTTACAATGGAATATAAGAAATTTGCTCCATATATAAACCCTAGATTTTACTGCACTCCTGAAAATATTTATACAGCTATGAGACTAAAATCAAATTATAGAAGATAATATAAAGGATAAAGGGATAAAACATTAAGTTTTATCCCTTTATTATTATTCAGCTATGTTATATACTTCTAATCCTGCATCTTTTATTTCTTTTTTCTTAACCTCTACTAAAGCCTTTAATGTATCTAAAGATGTCATTACTTCTGTTGAAAATTCTGTTGCAGTTCTTCTTATCTTAAATCCATCTCTTGTAGAATCATTTCCTTTAGTTGGAGTATTTATTACTATATCAACTTGCTTATTTCTTATAGCATCTAATATATTAGGTCTTGCTTCTTCTACTCTGTTAACTATATCAGCATCTATTCCATTATCTTTTAGAGTTTTTGCTGTTCCTTCTGTAGCAACAAAAGTATATCCTAATTCTTTCATATCTCTTGCTATTTCTATAAACTCTTCTTTATCATAGTTATTTATAGTAGCCAATACTACGCCTCTCTTATCAGACATAGTCTTTCCTGCTGCTAAAAATCCTTTGTATAAAGCTTCTTCTAAGTTTTCACCTACACCTAAAACTTCTCCCGTAGATTTCATTTCAGGTCCTAAACTTACATCAACTCTAGCAAGTTTTGACATTGAGAATACTGGAACCTTAACTGATACTAATTTAGGTTCTTTGTATACTCCTGTTCCATATCCTAAATCAGCTAACTTTTCTCCTAACATACATCTAGTAGCTAAATCTACTATTGGTACATTACTTACCTTACTTATATACGGTACTGTTCTACTTGCTCTCGGGTTAACTTCTATTACATATAATTCATTTTGGAATTCTATAAATTGTATATTAACCATTCCAAGTACGTTTAGTTCTAATGCTATTTTCTTAGTGTAATCAAGTATTTTAGCTTTTATTTCATCAGTTACATTTTGACTTGGATACATTGTTATACTATCTCCAGAGTGAACTCCGGCTCTTTCTAAGTGTTCCATTATACCTGGTATTAATATATCCTTACCATCACATATTGCATCAACTTCTATTTCTCTACCTGTTAAGTACTTGTCTATAAGTACTGGGTTTTTAGAGTCTCTTAAAAATGCACTTTCTAAGTATTTAGATAACTTAGCTTCATCATAAGTTATTTCCATACCTTGACCTCCAAGTACATAAGATGGTCTAACTAAAACTGGATATCCTAGCTTTTCAGCTTCTTTTATCCCTTCTTTAACTGACCATATAGCCTTTCCTTTTGGTCTATTTATATCTAATTTTTCTAATAATTCTTCGAATTTTTCTCTGTCTTCAGCAGCATCTATATCTTCAAAGTCAGTTCCTAATATCTTTATATTCTTTTCGTGTAAGAACTTAGCTAACTTTATAGCTGTTTGACCACCAAATTGTAGTATCACTCCATCTGGATTTTCTTTTTCTATTATGTTTAATACTTCTTCTTCTGTTAATGGTTCGAAGTATAATTTGTCAGATGTATCAAAGTCTGTACTTACAGTTTCTGGGTTGTTATTTACTATTATAGTTTCTATTCCCATGTTTCTTAATGATTTTACACAGTGAACTGAACAATAGTCAAACTCTATACCTTGACCTATTCTTATAGGACCGGAACCTAAAACTACAACTTTTTTCTTATCACTTATTTCTACTTCGTCATATTGTTCATAAGTTGAGTAGTAGTATGGAGATAATGCATCAAACTCACCTCCACAAGTATCAACCATTTTGTATGCTGGTTTTATGTTGTATAACTTTCTTAATTCACATAATCTTTCTGGACTTATTCTCATTAAGTCAGCTATACCTTTATCAGAGAATCCTTTTTTCTTTAATTCTAATAAGTATTCCTTATTTAAATCTTCTATTTTCATTCCCTTTAACTTTTCTTCTTGCTCTACTATCCACTTAAATTTATTTATAAACCACTTATCTACTCCAGTGATTTGTTCTATCATTTCTACTTTGTATCCTCTTCTTATCATTTCAGCTAAGTCAAATAGTCTTTCATCATCAGGAACTACTATGCTCTTCTTTAATTCTTCTATACTCTTTTCTTCAGAAGGAGCATGAACTAAAGAATATTTTCCTATTTCAAGAGATCTTATACCTTTAAGTATAGCTGCTTCAAAGTTGCTTCCTATACTCATTATTTCTCCTGTTGCCATCATTTTAGTTCCTAATTTTCTGTTTGCTTGCTTGAATTTATCAAATGGCCACTTTGGTATCTTAACTACTACATAGTCAAGTGTTGGTTCGAAACATGCATAAGTCTTCTTAGTTACTGCATTTTCTATTTCATCTAATGTGTAACCTAAAGCAATTTTCGCTGCAACCTTTGCTATTGGGTATCCTGTAGCTTTTGATGCAAGAGCTGAAGATCTAGAAACTCTTGGGTTTATTTCTATTATTGCATATTCTAAACTATCTGGGTTTAATGCTATCTGAACATTACATCCACCCTTAACTTCTATAGCATTTATTATATCTATAGATGCTTTTCTTAACATTTGGTATTCTTTATCACTTAAAGTTTGACTTGGTGCTACAACTATACTATCTCCTGTGTGAACACCAACAGGGTCTATGTTTTCCATGTTACATACAGTTATACAGTTACCATTGCCATCTCTTATTACTTCATACTCTATTTCTTTCCAACCTTTTATACTTTTTTCAAGTAATACTTGGCTAACTGGACTTAGTTGTAATCCTTGAGTAAGTATCTCTGTTAACTCTTCTACAGTTTCAGCTATACCTCCTCCAGTTCCTCCTAATGTATAAGCAGGTCTTACAACTACTGGGTATCCTATTTTTCCTGCAAATTCTAAACCATCTTCTAAGTTAGTTACTATATCGCTAACTACTACTGGTTGGTTTATTTGTCTCATTACTTCTCTGAATGTATCTCTATCTTCACCTTTTTTTATAGACTCTACTGAAGTACCTATTATCTTAACTCCATATTTATCTAATATTCCGGCATCATGAAGTTCAACAGCTAAGTTAAGACCTGTTTGACCACCCATTCCAGCTAATAAACTGTCCGGTCTTTCTTTTTCTATTATTTTTTCTATAAATTCTATTGTTAATGGTTCTATATATATTTTATCCGCTACTTCTTTATCAGTCATTATAGTAGCTGGGTTACTATTTACTAATACAACTTCTATTCCTTCTTCTTTTAAAGCTTGGCAAGCTTGTGTTCCAGAGTAATCAAACTCTGCCGCTTGCCCTATTATTATAGGTCCTGAACCTAGTACTAAAGTCTTTTTTATACTATCTATTTTAGGCATAATCTTTTCTCCTTATCTAATTAACGATTTTTATAATTTTCTATACTAACTCTAAGAACTTGTCGAATATATAATCGTTGTCTTTTGGTCCTGGACAAGCTTCTGGATGATATTGAACACTGTATATAGGTAATTCTTTATGTCTCATTCCTTCTACAGTATTATCATTTAAATTTATATGTGTTACTTCCATATTTTCTGGCATTTCAGATACGTAGTAACCGTGGTTTTGAGATGTTATAAATATTTTATTCTCCTCTAAATCTTTAACTGGATGGTTTCCACCTCTATGTCCAAACTTTAATTTAGATGTTTTTCCACCTAATGTTAAAGCTAATAATTGATGTCCTAAACATATTCCTACTATAGGTTTTTTTCCAATTAATTCTTTTATATTTTCTATAACATCTTCTAAATCTTCTGGATCTCCAGGTCCATTTGATAAGAATATTAAATCAGGATTTATTCCTAAAATTTCTTCTGGCTTAGTAGTTGCTGGGAATACTGTTATATCACAATTTCTTTTCGCAAAAGATCTTAATATGTTTTGCTTAACTCCAAAGTCCATAACAGCAACCTTAGCACCTTCACCTTTTATATGCTCTATTTCTTTTCTTGTTACAGTTCTTACTGCTTCAGTATTTCTGAAAGCTTCTAACTTTGATTTTACATCTTCTAAAGATGCATTTTCTAAAGTTATTATACCTTTCATCGTTCCATTATTTCTTAGTATTTTAGTTAATGCTCTTGTATCTATGCCTTCAAGTCCTATAACCTTATTTTGCTTTAGGTATGTATCTAAATCCATCTCACATCTAAAGTTATTTGGATCATTACTTTTTTCTCTAACTATAAACCCTTTCACATGAGATTTATTTGATTCCATATCTTCTAAATTTATTCCATAATTCCCTACTAATGGATAAGTCATTGTTACTATTTGACCATAGTATGATGGGTCTGTTAATACTTCTTGATATCCTGTCATAGAAGTATTGAATACTACTTCACCTATACTATCTCCTAAGTATCCAAATGCTTTTCCTTCAAAAATTGTTCCATCTTCTAATATTAATTTCCCCTTCATTTGACCTACCCCCTATGCATTTTCTATTTCTTTTACTATATTAATTGCTGCTTCACTTGGGTTTTCAGCTTTAGTTATAGGTCTTCCAACTACTAAGTAATGAGCACCTTTATTTATAGCATCCTTAGGAGTAACTACCCTTTTTTGATCTCCTACAGAAGCATTTGCTGGTCTTATTCCTGGACATACTGTAACGAAATCCTTACCACAAGCTTCAACTATTTTATCTACTTCTTGTGCTGAACAAACTATTCCATCTATTCCAGCTTCTTTAGCCAGTTTAGCTCTTTTTATAGCTAGTTCTTCAGTTGTCATATTACATCCTATATCTTGTAAATCTTGATTGCTTAATGATGTTAAAACAGTAACCCCTACTATTATTGGTTTTTCTATACCTAATTTCTCAGCCTCTTCTTTAGCTGCTACTGCACACTGTCTCATACCTTCCATATCTGATACATGTATCGTCATTAACCATACATTATCTCTTACTGCTGCTCTTACTGCACTTTGCATTGTATTTGGTATATCGTGAAACTTAAGGTCTAAGAAAATTTTCTTACCTTTTTCTTTTAAATAATCAACTGTTTTTCCCCTTGTAGCTACATATTGCTCTAACCCTACTTTAAATATGTCTACACTATCTTCTAGCTTATCTATCAATTCTTTAGCTTTATCAAATTCATTTGTGTCTATTGCTACTATTAATTTTTCTTTTCCATTTACCATTATGAACTCTCCCTCTTTAATAAAGCCTAAAAAAAATCCTTACACCAAAATGAGGTATAAGGATTTTATCTATTACAGATATCTTTCCCAGCCTCTCTGGACTAGTTTAAAAGACTTTATTATATTTTATTTTTATATTAAAAAAACCTCTAACTAATCCAGTTAGAGGTTGAAAATACAAGTTTAAATAATATAAAATATTTAACCTTTTTAGCCTCTCTGGACTACTTTTAAGGATTTTATTGATTATAAATTTATTATTTGAAAATATACTTAATATCCTCTCTGGGATAATTTAAAGTTTATCTTTGTGTATAATTATCACACTTTTAACTTTTAATGTCAACATATATTTTAAGGTTAAATATATTTATTACTTTAAAGTAGCAGTTATATAATACTCTTTTGCCATTCTTTTTTTAACATCTATTTTAGAATAATCAACTTCTAATCCAAATTTATTACATGCTATATCAAAATGTCTAAGCGCTATACCCATACTTATTTTATTATCTTTAATATTTTTCTTTTGTTTTTCTTCATATAAATGAACCATATTTGAGTTATTATATAATATCCAAGGTTGAGAATTTTTCACAGATGGTGCCCATCTAAGTGCTTCTACAATTTTTTCTAAATTTTTATCTAATTTTCTACAAACATGACTTATACGCTTTCGATCTACATCCTTATTAGTCCTAAATAATTTTTCATCTTCATCTGGATAACCAAATGCAATTATTGAATATGGCTGTTCTAAATTTACGTTTTTTGACTCTTCGTTTTTTTCTTCTGATTTTACTATCGTATCATTTTTTTCTTCATCTGAGTCTTTTAGTTGTACAAATTCTAAAATATCTTCTCTTTTTATATTACATTCTAACCAACATGTAGCTAGTCCTAAAGTAGTTAGTTTTAAAACTACCTCCTCCATAGCAAATCCGATATTCTGTAAATAATCATTTCCTTTATTAGATGTTACTATTATATAATGAGGTGCTTTTACCTTGCATTTTTTCCCCATTAAAAAATGTACTAAATGGCCTCTATCTACAACATGTGCTTTTATATCTAATTCTTTATTTAAATAGGTAATTTGTGAACATGCATTTTTAACTTCTTCTAATAAACCCTCTTTTACCTTTTTATTAGAGTATTTTCTAGTTGATTTTCTATAAAAAATGGCATCATATAGCTCCATTTACTTCCTCCTAATTAAATCTCTTTATGTGTCTACATTATATTATAAATTCTTTTTTTATTTTTTGTATATGTTTTATGATAAAATATGCTATTTTGCAACATTTTAATATTTATCAATACATTTTATTTATTTTTTATTATATTAGTTTAATAACTCTATATTTTATTATTATTATATTTATTCAATTTAATTAGTCTATGAATGTATAGAGTATTATTACAAAAATAACCATTTATTTTTATTTATTAAGTATTTTTATAACTTATATGTATTAAAATATAATTAGGTTTAAAAATGATTAAAAATTCAATATCAAGGAGGTTATATTATGTCATTTGAAAAAAATCTAGATAAATATGCAAAATTAGCAATTAAAGTTGGCGTAAATATACAAGAAGGCCAAACTTTACTTGTTAGATCACCAATAGAATGTGCTCCTTTTGTTAGAAAAGTTGTTAAACACGCTTATGAAGCAGGTGCTAAAAATGTACATATAGAATGGTCTGATGAAGAATGTACTTTATTAAAATATTTACACGCTCCAGATGAAACATTTAATGAGTTTCCTAGATGGATATCTGACCAATATGTAGATATAGCAAAAGAAGGTGGAGCTTTCTTAACTGTTTACGCTCAAAATCCAGATTTACTTAAAAATGTTGATCCTCAAAGAGTTGCAAACTTCCAAAAGGCTTCTGGTGTAGCTTTAAAAGAATGGCGTTCTTACACTTTATCAGATAAATGTAAATGGAGTATAGTTTCAATTCCAACTAAAGCGTGGGCTACTAAAGTATTCCCTAACGTGTCTACTGATGAAGCTGTAAATAAACTTTGGGATGCTATATTTAAATGTACTAGAGTAGATAATGAAGATCCTGTAGATGCTTGGAGAAAGCATAATGCTGATTTAAAATTAAGAATGGACTTCTTAAATGATAAGAACTTCAAAACTTTAAAATTTAAATCTTCTAAAACTGATTTAACTATGGAATTACCTGAAGGTCATATATGGTTAAGTGGTGCTTCTAAGGACCCTAATGGTGTTGATTTTAATGCAAATATGCCAACTGAAGAGGTCTTCTCTATGCCTCATAAATTTAAAGTTAATGGTATAGTTCATAGTACTAAGCCTTTAGTATACGGCGGTAATGTGATAGATGACTTCGCTTTAACATTTAAAGACGGAAAAATAGTTGATTTTACAGCTGAAAAAGGTGCTGAAACACTAGGAAAGCTTATTGATACAGATGAAGGCTCTCACTACTTAGGTGAGGTTGCTTTAGTTCCATTTAAATCTCCTATATCAGATACAAATATAGTCTTCTTTAATACTTTATTTGATGAAAATGCATCTTGCCACTTTGCTATAGGCTCTGCTTACAAAACTTGTATAAAAAATGGCGATGATATAAAAGATGAAGAATTAGATAAATATGGAGTAAACAATAGTTTAACTCACGTTGACTTCATGATAGGTTCTAATGATATGAATATAGTGGGTATAACTCATCAAGGTGAAGAAGTTCAAGTATTTAAGGATGGAAACTGGGCATTTTAAAGAAAAAGACTGAAAGTATATACTTTCAGTCTTTTTAATGTTGACGACAAATTTTAATTTATATGAATTAACCTATTTCAGATTAATCTATAGCTTTATTATATTATACATAATTTCTTCCATATAGTAAATTTTTATTTATTATAATTTACTTCTATCCACTCTATCTTGTCCATATATTCTTTAACTAATTCATGAGACATGTCTGGATGTATTGTTTCTTCTGTAGATATAGTTATTGTTGACATAGATATTGCATATTTTACAGTATCTACTATATTTGTATTATTCATATATCCATTAGCTATACCTGCAACAAAAGAATCACCTGCACCTGTAACATTAACTACAGATACTTCTTTAGCTTTTATTTTTCCTTCTTCTATACCATTATTATAGTATATTCCGTCTTCATCTAATGTTATAAATACATTTTTTATTCCTAAATCTATAAAGTATTTACCTGCTTTTCTTAAATCTTCATCATTTTTAATTTCAAATCCGCACATTATTTCAGCTTCATATCTGTTTGGCTTTATAGTATGGAAATATTTAATTAAATGCTTTATATTTTTTGCTTTAGCAGCTGATACTGGATCTAGTATAAATTTAGTATTTTCACTAAATGTTTTTATTAGATATTCAACGATATCAGGTCTGTCTGAATCTAATATCATATATTCTGCATTTTTTATTATTTCAGATTTTGAATCTATAAAATCTGTAGTAAACATATCTATTATCTTCATATCAACTACAGCAGATACCATTTCACCTTGCTCATCTAAAATAGCCATATAAGTAGGTGTATACCCACCCTTAACTATTAAAGATTCACTCATATCATAATTCATTATTTTAGAATGTTCTATCATTCTATTTCCAGTTTCATCATCACCTAGAATAGATATAAATTTAGTATTAACACCTACTCTTGCCATACATTCAGCGATATTTCTACAAACGCCTCCAAAAGAAGTCTTTACTTTACCAGGATTAGAATCATTGCATCTATAATTTCTATCTGTAAAACCACAAATATCAAAAACCGATACTCCAAAAACTAATGCATAAGGCTGTCTATTTTCAGTCATCGTTGTCTACCCTCCCTAAGAATCACCTTCCTATTTTATCACATTCTTATTAGTTTTTTCTATATATTTTATACATTAATATTATTTATACATATTTTTACATAAAATTTACTTTTTTCATATATCAACGATGCATATTTGCTACCCCTACGTGTATGTTCGTTACAAAAAAATAGGGAAAATTCCCTATTTTTTAATTGAAATTCAATTTTGCTATTTCTACTGCTGATTTTGCATCTTTTGAATAATAATCAGCACCAATATCTTTTGCATATTCTTCAGTAAGTACAGCTCCCCCTACAAATATTTTTGTATTTAATCCTTCTTTTCTTAGTGCATCTATAGTTTCTTTCATACTATGAACTGTTGTAGTCATTAGTGCACTCAACCCTACTAACTGTATATTATTTTTCTTTGAGTGATTTACAACTTCTTCTATGGGTACATCTTTGCCTAAATCAATTACTTCGTATCCATAGTTTTCTAACATTATCTTTACTATATTTTTACCTATGTCGTGAATATCTCCTTTTACAGTTGCTACTATTATTTTTCCTTTTGATACTGTATTAGTATTATTCTTTGCTAAACTATCTTTTATTGTATTTAAAGAAACTTTTACAGTTTCTGCTGATTGTATTAATTGAGGTAAAAATATTTCACCTTTATCATATTTTTTTCCTACTACATCTAAAGATGGAATTAAAATTTCATCTAATACATAATTTTCATCATACTTTTTTAAAAGATTTAATGTAGCCTCTTTTGCATTTTCTTTTAGACCATGCTCTACTATGCTCTCTAAAGATAAATCATATTTTCTATCATTAGTTGTTTTAATAATATTATTTTGCTTATAACCACTATATTTCTCTATGTATTTTACACAACCTTTATCTATATTATTTATAACTTTAAATGCATTTATAGTTTCCATTATACCCTCTTCATTAGGATTTATTATTGGTAAATCTAATCCTGCAGATAAAGCTAAATTTAAATATGTATTATTTAAAGCTTTTCTATTTGGAACACCAAACGATATATTCGATACTCCTAATATAGTTTTTACTCCTAATTTTTCTTTTACCATCTTAATGCATTTCAAAGTTTCTAATGCTTCTTCTTGTTGAGCTGAAACTGTTAATGAAAGACAATCTATAAATATATCCTCTTTTTTTATTCCATAAAATAATGCTTTGTTTACTATTTTTTCTGCAATTTTAAATCTACCTTCTGCCGTACTTGGTATACCTTTTTCATCTAAAGTAAGTCCAACTATACAGGCTCCATATTTTTTTACTATAGGTAATATAGCATTAAGTGATTCTTCTTTTCCATTTACAGAGTTTGCTATAGTTTTTCCATTATAATATCTTAAACCTTGCTCTAATGCCTCTATATTTGAAGAATCCACCTGTAATGGAACATCCATAACTGACTGCATTTCCTTTATAACCTTTGGCATCATTTTCTTTTCATCTATATCAGGCAATCCTACATTAACATTTAAAATATCAGCTCCACCTTCTATTTGCTCTAATCCTAAATTTATTATGTAATCAAGGTTTTCATTTATAAGAGCTTCCTTTAGAGGCTTTCTACCTGTTGGATTTAATCTTTCACCTATAACTGTTGGTGATTTTATTTCTACAAATTTTGATGGAGAACATACTACACAACTATTATTTTTTTCTATTTCTACTTTTTTTAATGTTGATATATTATCTGAAATTTTCTTTATAAATTCTGGGTTAGTTCCACAACATCCACCTATTATAGATGCGCCTAATTGAACAAACTTCTCCACTCCAATAAAAAACTCTTCTGAATCTACATTATATATTGCTTGGCCATTAACTATATCAGGAAGTCCTGCATTAGCTTGTACTATTACTGGAACTGTAGCCATTTTTGATATCTTTTCTACTATAGGTATTAGTTGTTTTGGCCCTAATGAGCAGTTTACTCCAATAGCATCTACACCTAATCCCTCTATAGTTGCAACCATGCTTTCCGGCATACAACCAGTAAAGCTTCTTCCATTTTCATCAAAAGTCATGGTACAAAATACTGGTAAATTTGTATTTTCTTTTGCAGCTAAAACAGCAGCTTTAGCTTCATACAAATCCATCATAGTTTCTATAATAATTAAATTTGCACCTGATTTTTCTCCTTGTATAGCTTGTCTTTTAAATATTTCATATGCTCTATCAAAACTTAAAGTACCAATTGGCTCTAACATTTCTCCTATAGGACCTAAATCTAGAGCTACAAATCTAGGCTTGGATTTATCTGATTCTTCTATAGCTTTCTTAGCCATATTTATAGCATTATCTACTACTTCTTCAACTGTATATCCTAATTTATCTAACTTAAGCTCATTAGCTCCAAACGTATTAGTTGTTATTACATTTGAACCTGCTTCTAAATATAATTTATGTATTTCAATAAGCTTATCTGGATTTTTTAATCCAAATACCTCTGGATTTTCACCTATCTGAAGACCTTTTTGCTGTAGCATAGTTCCCATAGCACCATCAAATATTAGTATATTATTTTTTATGTATTCCCTTACATCCATAATTATCATCCCCTTTTTTATATTTACAGGTATTATAGTTTGAACATTCTAAACATGATTTTTGTTTATATGTTGATTTATTTTCTGATATACCTATTATTGCGACCACTGATTTTCTAGGTATCATTATTTTATCTTTAGTTATAGTTAAGCCTATTTTATTCGATGTATTTAGTAAGTTTATAATATCTTCATTTATATCTATTGGTAAATCTCCATATCCTGGACTATATCTATTAGTTATATACTTGCCTTCTTTTCTTAGTTCATCTTCTATATTACTTTGTAGTATATCACAAAATTCTTCTATTGCTGTGGTTGCACAGGCATCGATTATAATGCTTTTTGTAAGATTTGAGTATGAATTTATTTTGATTTGCTTTTCTATGTCTATTCCTAAAGTAGTTGATAGTAAAATGCATTGACTACAACCATCTAATAGTTTATATAAGTCTTTGCTCTTTATAGATACGTTACTATCTTTAAATTTTATTTGGTAGCTATCATCTATCTTCTCTTTTAATATAGAATAAACCCCCAAAGTATATCGAGGGTTTATTTTCTGTTTAGTTATTTTTATACACTCATCTATTGTATGGTCTAACTTTTCATCTATATATTGACCATTATATTCCAAATATCTTAAAACTTCGTTTTTATCTATTTTTATTAAATTAATAAAATTTATTTTCAATTTGATTAATCTCCATATATATTAAGAGAGAATCCCTTTTCTAGAGCTTCTTTTGCATATTCTTTAGCACCAAATAAAGATAAATCCTTGTAATTTCCACATTCTACTCTCGTAGCTGCTGGTATTTCAGTTGCTTCTAAAACCATTTTTAATGCCTTTTCTAATCCATCTTTCACTGTTTGTGGTTCAACTTCACCCCACATAATTAAATAAAATCCTGTTCTACATCCCATTGGTGATAAATCAATTATACCGTCTAAAGTTTCTCTTAGATATGTAGCTAATAAATGCTCTAATCCATGTATAGCTGCTGTTCCAAAAGTTTCTTCATTTGGTTGTAAGAATCTTAAATCAAACTTTGTAACTATATCACCATTAGTTCCTTTAAGCTCACAACATTTTCTTATATAAGGTGCTTTTACTTTTGTATGATCTAATTTAAAACTTTCTACTTTTTGCATTTTATCTTCCTCCTAATTTTTTTAAAATATATTTTCCCTTTTTTTAAACCAATCTACAGATTATTTTATGTTTCACGTTTTACATAGTTATGCTTATTTTAATCTTATTTCAATATTTATATTTTATTCTATTTATTTTCATTGTTTCCTTTAAATAAGTTTGTTATAATGTTTTGAGTTATTTTTACTTACATTTTACTTGTAGAATATCGTATTATTATTCAAAAACTTCTTAGTAAAGTTTATAAAGTGATACAAAAAGATGATAAAGTTAAATTATTATATAAACTAAAAAACCATACCTTTAAAAGGTATGGTTTTTTAGTTTATATAATAATAGATTATGCTTTTTTAACAACTGAAGATTTTAACTTCATCGCTCCAAATCCATCTATTTTACACTCTATATCATGTCCGTCTGCTGCATCAGGAACTAAACGTATATTTTTCACTTTTGTTCCTATTTTTATAGATGATGATGCTCCTTTTACTTTAAGATCTTTAACTACTGTTACAGAGTCTCCATCATTTAATACATTTCCATTTACATCTTTTATAACATTTTCTTCTTCATTGCTTGCTTCTTGTGACCATTCATATGCACATTCTGGACAAACTAAAAGGCTTCCATCTTCATAAGTATATTCTGAATTACATTTTGGACAATTTGGTAAGTTTTCCATATTTAAATTCCTCCATCTACTGTTCTTCCCTTTGCAATAGGGTTTCTTATAGTTCTATATAATATCATATTATTATAATATTTACAAACTTTGACCCTATATGTACTATTATGTAATTAAAAATGAGGAAAGGCTAATTATCTAACCCTTCCTCATTTTAATTACTTGATTTTATTTGTATCCACGCATTATCATATTCTTTTTTAACATCTTTAGGTAAATCAGTATATATTTCACATCTATCCATTATCTCTTTTGGCATATATGCATTCGGATTATTTCTAACTTCTTCTGGTTGCTCTAATCTTGCTTCTTTATTTGGGGTTGTATAACCTATTTCATCAGCTATTCTTAATGCACTTTCTTTATCACTTACAAAGTTGATGAATTTTTCAGCTCCTGAAACATTTTTAGCATTAGAAGGTATGCATAAACTATCAATCCAGAAGTTTGCACCTTCTTTAGGTACAACATAAACCAAATTAGGGTTCTCAGCTTGAAGATTTAATCCTTCTCCCGACCAAATCATATTTATATCAGACTCTCCAGCTGGAATCATAGTTGTCCCATTATCTACTCCATATATTGGGTCTACTAATTTTCTTTGTTCTAATAATAATTCTTTAGCTTCCTCTATTTCTTTTTGATTTTCAGAATTTAAAGAATATCCAAGTTTCTTTAAAGCTGCACCTAATGTATCTCTATAAGTGTCAAACATAAATATTCTATTTTTATATTTTTCATCCCATAATATATCCCAGCTATCAACATCTTCTTTCACTACATCTTTATTATATATAAGTCCTACTGTTCCAAACATATAAGGCACTGAATATTTATTGCCTGGATCTATATCTAAGTTTAAGTAATCTTCATCCATCTGAGATATATTAGGTATATTATCTTTGTTTAATTCTTGAACAAGGTTATTTTTAATCATCCTTGGCATTAAAGCATCAGATACTAAAATAACATCATATTTAACTCCTGAATTACTAACTTTTTGGTACATAGTTTCCATGTCATCAAACGTTTCAACATTAACTTTTATACCATATTGTTTCTCAAATTCTTTTATAGTCTCTTCATCTATATTTTCTCCATAGTTAAAAAAACTTATTTCTTCAGAATAATTTTTATTACATCCTACAAAAGATGTTCCAATTATTATGACACAAATTGATAAAAGTAATAATTTAAATGATCTTTTCATATTATAATTCCTTCCATTTTTATATAATTATTCTAATACCCTAAACTAAAAATAATCAATCTATTTTTCTATAATTTTTGAAATTTAACAATAAATATATATATGGATATTAGAACTATTATAAAATAAGAGTATAAATATTATAAATAAGATTTTATTTGTATAATAATTTATAACATTGAATATAATATGTAAAAATAAGTTGTAAATTTATTTATTATTTCTATTTAGAAATAATAAACCTCATAAATATATTAAATGTTATATACTTATGAGGTCTTAATTAGTTATAAAATATTTCAATTTTATTTAAAATTTAGTCATCGTATCTGTCATCGTAATCATCGTCATAGTCATATCTGTCATCATCATATGGTTCTATACTCTCTTTACTAAACTCTATTATTTCACCTGTTAATGCATTTACTGATATATCGTATTCATAACCATCTTTTATAAGCTCTGCTTCATATTCTGGTGTTGAGTCATTATCAAAGTGGAACCCTCTTATTATAGCTCCTGGAACATTGCTTAACATTATTGACTTAGCTTTTGATTCTCCTATATATGTTCTATTAGTTGTGCTTCCATTATTATTTGTAGGCACATTGTTATTTACATTTGTATTATTATTTGTAGCTACATTGTTATTTGCATTTGTATTACTATTTGTACTTGTACTGTTATTTATTGTTGGATTATTATAATTTCTTATACGTTCTTTACTAAACTCTCTTATTTCACCTGTTACTGCATCTACTGATATATCATACTCATAATCACCTTTTATAAGTTCTCCATCATATTCTGGTGTTGCATCATTATCAAGATAGAATTTACTTATTGTAGCTCCTGGTACCTTATTTAACATTATTGATTTTGCTACTTCTGGTGTCACTTGTTTCACATTACTTACTAAATTTTGTGATGCATATGATACACCTACTACTGATATCCCGAAACCAGCTACTATTCCTAAACCTAATGTCAAATATTGTTTTGCCTTCATAGTTGTCTTATCCTCCTAGTTGTCTAATTATATAAAATAATTTTTAAATCCATAAAATTTTAAAACTAATGTTATAAATTTTTATTCAAATTCTATTGTTTAAAAACTACAGTTACTTTAGTGTATTTATCTAATTCACTACTTATAAAAACTTCTCCATTATAATTTTTAACTATCCTACTTGCAATAGATAAACCTATTCCGAAAGAACTATTATGTTTTCTAGATTTATCTACTTTGTAAAATCTTTTCATAACATTATTAATTTCTTCACTTGGTATACCTATACCATTATCAATAACTTCTAGTTGCATTTTATTTGATATTTTTTTAAAATTAATTCTAATTTCTATATTATTTTTATTGTTGTATTTAATTGAGTTATCAATAAATATAATTAATAATTGTTTTAAATCATTAGGGTCAATTTTTACTTTTATGTCATCAATATTAGTAATATAATTTACATCTGGATTTAAAATCTTATACTGTTCTATTACTTCATCAATTATTATTTTTGGTTCAATTTCATTTATATTTCCTAAGTCTATCTCTACTTTTTCTGCTCTAGATAAAGTTAACATATCATTTACTATTTTTGTCAGTCTTTCGACTTCGCTTATGCATGTATCTAATGATTTTTCTAAACGTTCTTTATCATTTTTTCCCCATCTCTTAAGCATACTTAAATGTCCATTAAGTGCTGTTAATGGTGTTTTTAATTCATGTGAAGCATCTGATACAAATCTAGTTTGCTCATCAAATCCATGTTGAATTTCATCCATCATTGAATTAAATACAGTATTTAATTTATCTATTTCATCATTTACTTCTGAAATTTCTGCTCTTTTATTTAGTCCATTTGCCTTTATCTCATTCATTGTTTCTATAAGTTTCCTAATTTTATATATGAATTTTTTAGAAACATACATGGCTCCTATACCACTTAGTATTAGTCCTAAAATTATAGATACTATTAAAATTGGTAAAGAATTATCTATAAAATCACCAAACATTTCATTTTCTAATACTATTTGTAATGTATATTCTGAATTATTTATTTGTATGGGACCTGTTATTAATTTATATATTTCAAAATCAAAAGACTTAGATTTTATATGAATATTTTGATTTGCATAATCAAAATTAATATATTGCCATACTTCTGAAGGTGATTGATAGTATAGTTCATTTGGCGAATAAATTCTAATATATTCATCATTTTCATTGTAATCTAGTCTTTCTAAATACTCTATAAATCCCTTTTCTGAAAATTCTATATTAATACTATTAGATAAATTAATAATTTCTTGATATCTACTTTTTACTAAATCTATTTCGTGTTTATCTATAAATATCCAGAATACAACTAATTGGCTAACTGTGTATATGGTTAAAATTAAAATAATTGCAAAAAAAGAATTTTTTGTAATTTCTAAGAATATTGGTCGTTTTTTTAGTTTCATATTTAACTCCTCATTATATAACCAATAGACCTAACAGTTTGTATATATTCTTCTTTATTTTCATTATTTAATTTAGATCTTAGATGTCTAATATATACATCAGTAACATTAGTTTCTGTATCATATCCCCATATTCTTTCTAATAATTCATCTCTTGTAACTACTTCATCTTTATTTTCTATTAATATCATTAACAATTCGTATTCTTTATTTGTTAAGTTGATTTCTTCATTATTTCTTTTAACTATTCTTGATTTTGTATCAATTGTAATATCTTTAAATTTAAATATAGAATCTTTTGGATTAGATTCTCTTCTAAAAACTACTTCTATACGTGCCAGTAGCTCTTCTATAGCAAAAGGCTTTGATATATAATCATCTGCTCCTAATTTAAGGCCATTTACTTTATCTATAACACTACTTTTTGCACTAAGCATTATAACTGGAGTAGCTTTTACTCTTTTTATTCTTCTACATATTTCAAATCCATTCATTGATGGGAGCATTATATCTAATATTACAAGGTCGTATTCATTATTTAGAGCTTCTTCTAAACCGTCTCTACCATCTTCTTTTATACAAACCTCATATCCTTCATATTCTAATTCTCCCTTTACAAAATCAGAGATACTACTTTCATCTTCAACAATTAATATCCTATTCACTATAACCACTCCCTTATAATTTATTACTTACTGAAATTATACTTTTATACGATTTAAATGTAGTAATCAATCATCTAATTCTGTAATAATAGATTGGCATATACTGTTACTTTTTAAGAATATTATTTAATGCTTAATTTATATTTGGTTTAAAATATTCTATTATTTATAGATAGCTTTTATTTTTTCTAGCTACAATCTTTAATTTAATTATATAATATAGATTTTAGTTTTTCATGAATACAGAATTAGAGTTAAATTAAAATTTTTTAATCTTTTTTAATTTATTAATTTTTATCTAATATATACCATATTATAAATATAAAAATATATTTCTATACTTAATAATACGGTAATCTACAACTTCTTCTATAGTTTTTAGCTATCTTATATTTATAGGTAAATGGTAAGGTTGTAAATAATACAAATTAAAATAAAAGGTATCTTATTATAATTTATAAAATGTACCCTATAGAGTAGACAGCTAATAAAAAGGTCTACTCTATAGGG
>NZ_CATXCO010000017.1:0-24130 GCF_958366745.1 uncultured Romboutsia sp. | reverse complement strand
TGTTTCTTAGAAATACCTTTTTTTAAATTGTCCTTGACAAAGGGTACACTTTATTAAATTATAATAAGATACCTTTTTGTTAATTTAACTCGTTATGCTATTTAATTATAATTATTGAAAATGTTAGAGTCCAACAATGTCTATTTTGATATTTAAAAACCTTATATAGTAACTTCAATATGTTTAATAAAATAACTAACACAACAGATTAATTTACTATTCTATAAATATAGTTTTTAATATTTAGTACTATTATTTAATCATTATAATAGTAGTTTTCAAAGTCTGATATAGCTCCATATTTTGAATCAACAGTAACTTCTCTAATTATATTATTTTTATCCTTTATCTTTATATCATATTCTAATCCTAAATGATCTAAATCTATATCTTTAGTTACATAAACAACTTGTCCTGGAACTTGTGAAAGTGCTATTTCTTTTGCTTGTTGTTCTGTATAGTTTATATTTGATTTAACTATATTGTATAATACTACTCCTCCAAGTGCACATAATCCGATTGCAGATGCTGAAAAAATTGAAACAACCTTTATTATGTTTTTTTTAGTTTTATTTTTCTTTTCATCTACTGTAACTACATCTATTATATTTTCTGTATTTTTATCCATTAATTTATCCTCCTAAATATTGCTTCCTAATTCATGTCTAAATTATATAATATGTATTTATAGTTGTCATGAAATGTAAATTAGAGTTTTGTTAAATTTTTTTAATTTTTACATAATATTTAATAATTAATAGATTTATCTAATATAAAAAAACCATATCATCTACTTGTGATATGGTTCTCCGTACCGTACTCTACGGAGCACGTTTTTATTTTTTCTTTATTGGTTTACCTTTTAAACCTAAATTTAATATAGCATCAGAACACAAACTAGTAAGAGGCTCTCCTATTGCTCTTTTATAGTTAAATCCTAATAATTGCATAGTTTTTAAAGTATCAATACTTATCAATTCCTTCAACTGCTCTATACTATCTAAATTTCTATTATCAGGAGTCACTATTTTTAATATCTCTAGTATTTTAGATACAGTGTTGTGTAAATGCTTAATATCTTCATCACTAATTACTACTTTATCAAGTTCCTCTTTGTAAGCCTGAGCTATCGTTACAGCTTCTTGTCTTTCAGATAAAATCTGATTTATGATTTCATCATATGTATTTCTAACTATTTCCATATTTTGTTCTAGTTTCACTGATTGTATCTTGCTATGAACGGCTGTTGTTGTTCCTTTTGCCGCTAACTCAGTTAAGGTTGTCTGCATGTTTGTTATTAGATTAAGTGATTCTTTATCCATATAACCCCCTCATTTCTTTTAATATTTATTGAAATTCACATTTATACTTATTAATCAATATTAATTAAATAAAACATTTGCATCAATCTGATATCCTTGTTTTTTCATTTCTTTTAATATATGTGTTTGCCATGCCTTATTACTATCCATATTTATATAGACTACTCCTGATATATCATTTGGAGTCTCAATATCACCTTTTACTAATGCACATACGTTTTTTCTACCTATTTTACCTATTAAATATCCATGCTCAAATACAACATTTTGTCTTGCTCTTGAATTCAATTTTTCCTTATTTCTTACACTATTACCAACATCACAAGGTGTATATATAACTATTCCAAATCCAACATTTGAATACTCTTCTATCTTTTCAATTATTGTATTTCCTGAACTAGCTTGCTCATGAAGTATAATTGCTTCAAGTCCTAACTTCTCTACAAATCGAGCAACTTCTGTTTTAGCTTCACTATCATGTCCATGAACTATAAATACCTTATTCTTATCTATATTTAATTCCATAAATCCATCTCTATCAGCCTTTATATGGCTTGTTTCTTCATAATCATTTATTTCTTTCAAATATGTCTGAATATCTTTTTCTATCTTTATATGACTCCTACTATTTGTAACAAACTCATTATCTTGTATATATCTTTGATTTTCCGAATACCATTCATCTAATTTACTCAAAGTATATCTAATATCTATTATTTCATTGTTCTCTATTGCTTCCTTCAATTTTTCTAATATATTGATAATATAACTATCGCTTGTATACGACTCTATACTACCTTTAATTCCATCAATCTCTAACTTTAGTTTTTTTAATATATCCACCAAATACTCCTCCCTACAGTACTAATTAATTGTATATTTATTATATAATAATTTCTATATAATAACAATTAAGCGCCAGTATATAAAAATAAGGATAAATCAACTTAATCGTCAATATTATCCTTATTTTAAATAATCTATATTAAATTAAAACTCTCTAAATAAAATGTTCCATATACGAAACGTGCTCCGTTACTTGTGATACGGTTCTCCGTTACACCTCCAAAGGAGGTTATTTTGTACTACACATTATTTTTATTTACTAATTCTGAAAAATGCCTAATTCTTTAAAAAACATATTTTCTAAATCCGAGTGATCTCCATATGGATCATCCTCACGAACCATCTCAAGTAAAAAACCAAGTACATGTTTATATATATCTTTTAATTCTTTCTCACACAACTCTAACTCTTTCAATATTTCAATATCACTCTTATCGCTTTCAAATTTACTAATTAAATAATCTGCTTCTTCTTTTAAATCTATGATACTTTTATTAGACTTTCCTGAGAATCCTTTATCATAAAAAACACCATTAGGACAATATCTTCTAGCTTCTGGTATACAATCTAGTTGGTGATATATATCATACGATTTTTGTAAGTTCAATTTAATATTATTTATTATTATATCAGCAATTTCATAATAATCTTTTTTTATCTTATCTGTCTCTTTAACTAAAATAGATAATATTTCAAATGATGAAGATATATCTAAATCATGTCTATCTATGATACTATTCTTTATCTTATGCATCATATCAGATAATCTATTCATTTTCTTTACTACGTATAATGTTATATCATTTATAAAATTACTTGGTAGCTTTAGAGTTTGTTTATTTATGCAGTTTTCTATTGGCACTCTTATATTAACTTTATCTTGCTCTTGAATTTCATCTATACGTGACTCGATTTGTTCTAATGGATTACACCAATAACAATTTTGTGTACTATTATCAACAAGAAATAAGAAGGTTACTTCGTTCTGTTGATTCCAATAGTTTATTGTAGAAACCTTTATCTGAATAGTTAAATACAAAGTCGATGAAGTTATATCAGCCTCATCAGTTCCTTTACACTGTATATTGAAAAATTGCTCTTGAGGTATTTCATTCTCAACAATTTGTCCTCTCATATCAATCCCTAAATCAATAGATTCATCATGTGGATTAACAATAGCAAATTTTTGTAATATACTTTTTAATGTATCAGCAGCTATATTCCCTATCTGCTTATTATGAGCATATTTTGGTATTTTCATTATTATAATCCCCTCCATTTTATTTCTTACATTATATTACAAATTTCAAACAAGTACAATTAATCATAGAAGCATGAAAAAAGGAAGGGTCTTCATCTTCTTCAGACAACCCTTCCTTCACTAAGTACCTAATTACATCTTCATTTATCTGTAGTTACCTTGAAACAAGTAAATTTAACAACTACTTTCTTTGTTATCTTGTACTACTCTCCTTGAACACTTGTACAAACTTCTTCATTACTTGACTTACTAATTCAAAAGGTACTGGTTCTCCCTCTGCTAGTATTACCTCTTACTTTAAATTTATCTAGCCTAAACTTCATTGTAGAATCTACTTATTTATTGTTAAATTTAAATATCTTAAGATAGGAGATTATGTTTATATGGAAATAGAATCAAAAAATAATCTTGCTAGACTATGCATTTTAATTTCTAAGTTAAAAGAATCAAATAGTTTTAATCCTAATATTTCTTTTTCAAGTGTCTTCGAAGTTAATGAAAATAACTTACTTGAGATAATAACTGCTTATTCAAATTTAATGCAATTATATAATAATTAATTATATTTAAATAAACTTGCCATTTTATCTAAGCCATTAAGTTTTGATTTCCTTTTTTAAAGTTTATCTTGATTAATTTATCTATATCTTCATTGCTATATAAATTAAACTATTTAAGGATTGGTTTAACTTTGACTTCTTCATTAGTATAGTTTCTTTGAAGTATGGCTCAAATGGCACCACCCATACATTGAGCTATAAGTCTTTTAAGTGTACATTTTTGTTTTCCTTTAATTTGTTTTCCTTTAAAAACTTAAACATTATTACTATTCTTAAATAAATTTCATCCAGAAAACTACCTACATATTTATTAAATAAAACTGAAAATAATATACAAATAACAGGCTTAACTACATCTTCAGAATAGTACCATATTATATAAACAATATTATTTTTATCCATACTATCTAGTATTAATTGTATAAACATATTTATTGTCATATGATGCATCATAATTGCAAAAGTATTCTTGGAAATAAAACCAAAAAACATTTTTAAGTATTTTAAGTCTCTATTAAGTAATATTTTTTCTATTAATTTTGATATGTATAAAATATATATTATCCCTAATATAGCTGATAATATAGGTACAATACTCATTCCTCTTAACAGCATAGTCCTCATACTCAAAGTATAATTTTTACCTATAATTATGGTTAAAAAATATTTAAGAAAAACAATAAAAAGTAAATCTGGTACACAAAGATTATTTTTAGATTTAAAATAGATATTAAAACAGTATCCTATATGAAAAAACAATACTCCAAACAATGTTCTACTTAAAAATAAAGGGATTGGATGATTCTCCATTACGATATTATTTGACCATATATTTACAATAATAGTAATAATAAATAATAATAAACTTAACTTAACATCTAGAATATTATTATTCAGTCTCTTTCGTATCAGAGTATATCCTATTTGTATAAAAAATAATGAAATTAAAAACCATGAGGGTCCATTTAAATTATATTGGTATCCTTGAAATATAGGTTCTAAAAAATAGTTATATAAATTTATTTTATTTCCATTATTAAACAAACCTACGTTAATTAATACTGTAACTAAAAGTCCGTAAAATAAATTCCACTTATAATATGGAATAACTAATGTTTTCAATCTTTTTTTGATTAATCCCTTAATATCATAAATATACCCTTGTTTATAGAAATATCCTGAAATAAATATAAATAATGGCATATGGTATGAATATATCGGAAATATTTCACTAGGTTTTGAATTAAATACTGGAATTCCTATAATTTTGTAAATACCTCCTATATGCCCACACACCACCATAATTATTCCAATTGCTTTGGCA
The DNA here is from genome assembly GCF_958366745.1 of uncultured Romboutsia sp. Classification (NCBI taxonomy): domain Bacteria; kingdom Bacillati; phylum Bacillota; class Clostridia; order Peptostreptococcales; family Peptostreptococcaceae; genus Romboutsia; species uncultured Romboutsia sp. The sequence continues at coordinate 18,817 of NZ_CATXCO010000017.1, read as the reverse complement.
ATCGTTATATAGTCTATTTGCGAATTTATTTCTTTTTTTGTCAATATGCCCCCCTTGTAAATATTAATTAATTTTTATTCTCTGTTTCTAAAATTTTCACAACTTTTTTAAATTCACTCTTTATCTCTTCTATTCCATCGTCAATGTTTATTTTATTATCTATTATAAGTGGTAATATTTCTCCATTTACTGTATGAAAAGCTCGATATTCATTCTGTGTAAATTGATTTTTATTTAATGCTCCAGAATTTCCAGCATATATAAAATCAGTATTAGATAAATTATATCTTTGATTATACAATTCTTTTATATCATCATCTATATATGAAGCAAATTCACCATTAGGAAAATATAATTCTTGAGATATAATTTTTTCAGAAAACTCTTTACTCATAATGTATAACAATATTTTCAATGATGCTTCTTGCTTTTTTGATGATTCCAAAACTGAGTAACTCATACCAAGTCTAATATTAACTATATCTTCAAAGCCTTCAAAAACTGGCAATGGCAGGATATTATAATAAGCATTTTTTTCAATTGATAAATCCTCTAGTTGAGGAGGATAAATTACTTTTAACAATGCTCTTTCATTTCGGTTTAAATTACTAATTCCCTCTAATTCCTCAGAATAGTTTTTTTTATATCCATAATTTTTATAAAGACTAATTAATTTCTTAAGTTCTCCTACCAATTCTTTATCTCCATATATATCTCCATTTTCTATAAAATCTGGAGACATACTCATTAATAGTATTTCTAAGTCTGTAGAAATGCCCATGATACCACCTGGTCCATATGAAATAATACTCGAACCTTCTTCTTCTTCTTCTACTCTTTCATATATATCATTCCATGTTACAAATAAAGAATTGTTAAGTTGCATGAATTCTTTATCTATTGCTATAAATTGCGTTGAATATGTAGGTGATAAGAAATATATATTTCCTCCACCAGCTTTCTTACTAATATCTATAATTGGATAATAAGTATTATCTAGTGTTGATTTATCGATTTTATTTGTCAAGTCAACTAATTTGTTATCTTTTATCAAATACGATAAATACTCATATGGAATATCAAATAAAACATCTATATCACGCAAATTTGATTCATCTGCTAAAAAAAGTTCAATATCTTTCCATAAATTTGAAGTCGAAAAATTGCTTTTTGTATCATCAAAAATATATTTATAATTTATTTTTATATTTGTGTTCTCTGTTATATCTGAACTTAATGGTGCAAGTTCATCAATACTACTCCTGTAAAGAACCAAAGCATTTATACTCTCTTTTTTATTAACAAAAACTAAAAGTGATATCATTAATAATAATAATAATAACAATAAGCATAATATTTTATTTTTTATTTTCATATATGTATCCTATCCAATCCATGAGTAAATCATTAAAATATATTATTTACGACAATTCTATTGTAAATGGTTATGTTATACAAAATGGTAGTTTAATATGTAAATATAACAACCATTTTGTATAACATAACCTTATAAATTAAGAAGTATATAACAATAAAAACACTTAGATATATATCTAAGTGTTTTTATTATTATATTTATTAATAGTAAAACTCACCTGAAATCCTTTGTTTTACACTAGTATTATATACATTTTTAACACTAGCTTTAATATCCCCTGTAGCATTAAATGATACTTTATAATTTCTTTGAACATTACCTAATTGCTTAGCATCAATCATTCCTTTATTTGTATTTCTTATTTGATATATTACTCCACATGGCTTTCCTGTTACTTCTGGCTCTTGAGTCGCTATGAAATAAGGGTCTTTAGCATTACGGAATATTGTACCTTCTCCTCCTCCTAAATAAGAAGTACCTGTAAGTATCTGAGAACCATACCTATATATAGCTCTTGGTTGAGGTCCCATCTCTGATGAATCTGCATTTGCAACAGCTGAACCTCCTCCTATTGCTAATATACATAACGCTAAACTTGTACATTTTTTTAATTTTTTTAACATCGTTAAACCCCCTCTTAAAATTTTTTCCCTCTATATTTAGAGTACACTATACACTTATAAATATAAAGCATTATCAATATACAAATTCAAACAAATTCAAACAAAACAAATTTCATCCTAAGAAAAATATATGTATATTTAAATATTTATTAAATATACATATATTTTTCTAATTTTATTCAGCATTCGACTTTTTGCGCATAATAATAATGTTCAAACAATCTATCTTTAAAGCTGTTATATAACTATATTATCGTATTTATAAAGGATAGATGACGTCATACTTAAAATACTTAGTTTCATAATAACCATTGCAACTTTATTCACAAAAATTACTACAAATATAAATCGAATTAATTATAGCTTTACATCAATAGTATTAGTAAATATTTGTATTTTAATTTAAAATGAATGTCTATAGGTCAACCTGCGCTTTTTATACAATTTTTCATCCAAATTTGTTCAATGTATTGATTTTACTATGATTGCTTGAATATTGATATTTTTAACTATATCCAAGTAAATAATCATTTAAGTAAAGTTGACTATAGTCAATAAATATAAGATTTAGAAATTGATTGACCATATTTTATACTACTTTTTATAGATCTATAATGTTATAACTTTATTGACTTTTGGATTTTAAGATAAATTTACATAGTAATAGCTATAATCATTGATATAACTTGGGTTTAAAAAACTTTGGTGAATGTTTGTAGAAAAACGCAAGTTCTCCTTTATCACTAACAATTAAAACATCTTAATGTGACATTAAGATACTTCATAATTATATAATAAATATATAATTATTAATAATAAGATACAAATAGAAGATATACTAAATGTCATCAAGAAAATCAAATAAACAATTTAAAAAAGAAACTTTCAATATTACAAGGGACGAATATAAAGTTTTAGGAAAGTATATTGGAGCTAATAAAAAGTTAAATTTAAAACATAATACGTGTGCTCATGAATTTGAAACAAAGGAAAGTCATTTTTTTAACACTTGCTCTATATTCCCTATATACTCAATAAGGAATAGGTGCCATGACAATTACATTGAACTTGTAAAGAGCTTCATCGGATGCGAGTATACAGTAATAGTAAAATATAGAACTTATGCTGTTCCAGTTCTTACTATACATAACATATATGATTTCAAATATGCAGTAAGAGCTATAAACTTTACTAAAATCACTAATTTTACAAGTTGTCCTGCATACAAAGGCACCCTAAGATATACAACTTATTCATTTAAAGAAGAATCCTACACGGTTCATAGAGAAGAATATATAGTTCTAGATGAGTATAATCGGATTGATGAAAAAATATTAATTAAGCATAATAGATGTAGGAAAGAATATAAAGTACAAGCAGGTAGCTTCTTGAAATTAATAATTTCAAAAAAATCTATGATTTTTTATTAGAGGAATATCTCTTTTTATAAAAATTAAAAAAATACCTAAAAAGGCTATGAATTTATAGTCATAGCCTTTCAAAATAAATAATTATTGTTCTTTAATTTTAGTATATAATACACAAAATTATCTACACACCCTACAAACTTTATACCAACAATATGGGAAGTTACTTTATTAACTAAATTCAATTATTATATTACAAATTTCAAGCAAGTACAATTAAGCATAGAAACATGAAAAAAGGAAAGGTCTTCATCTTCTTCAGACGACCCTTCCTTCACTAAGTACCTTATTACATCTTCATTTATCTGTAGCTCTATAGTATCTATTGCTCTTGATTTATCTATTGTTACCTTCGACACAAGTAAGTTCAACAATTGCTTTCTTTGCTGTCTTGTACTACTTTCATTGAACACTTGTCCAAACTTCTTCATTACTTGACTTACTAACTCAAAAGGTACTGGTTCTCCTTCTGCTAGCATTACATCTTGCTTTATTTCATCTAACCTAAACTTTAATGTATCTATCTCTTCATTTAGTTTCTTAACTCTCTCTGCTAACTCATTTTTAGTTAGTATTCCATCTTCAAATAGCTCTATGCTAGAGTTCTTCTTACCATTTAGCTTATCTATTTCCTTATTTACTAAGTTCATTTCATCTAGTTTTGGCTTTAGCTTACTAGACTTATTCTTATTAATGTTGTTTATTACCTTCTTTAGAAGTAGTTCATTGTTTACCGTTTCTATTAGCTTATTAATTACAACTTCATCTGCAACTTCTGCTTTTACAGAGTTTGAATTGCACACTGCTGTACCTTTGTTCTTCCAGTTACCACATGCATAGTACTCATTTACTGCTTTGCTTCCATCTTTTCTTTTTCTAGTTGACCTACTTACTGTCATTGATGCTCCACAAACTGGACATTTTAGTAGCCCACTTAGAATTAGTTCGCTATCATAGACCCTATTATGAGTTTTACTTCTATCTTTTAGTATTATCTGCACCTTTTCCCATGTTTCTGTATCTATTATTGCTTCATGTTCTCCATCTACAAGTATCGGGTCAGGATTGATGTTTTTTCTTCTTTTTTCATTCCAATCTTGCCTTAAGTTGTATCTTATCTTCCCAATGTAGACTGGATTTTTTAATATCTCTTTTATTGTAGCTGTAGCAAATGGATTACCTTTCTTGCTTCTATGTCCTTCTGCATTTACTCTACTTACGGTAGCTTTGTACCCATGTCCTGTACTGTATAGTTCAAATATCCTTCTCACTGTCATAGCTTCTTTTTCATTTACGACTAGCTTAGTTTCTTTTCTCTTCTTTCCTTCACTTGGTATCTCTACTATGTCGTATCCAAGAACCTTGCCACCATTCCACTTGCCTTCCCTAGCTCGTGCTATCATTCCCATTTTTACATTCTCTGCTATAGTACCTCTTTCAAATTCCCCAATTGCTCCCATTATGTTAAGTTGTAACTTACCTGCTGGAGTTTCTGTTTCAAAACTCTCTGTTAAAGAACGAAATGCTATCTTATTTTTATCTAATGTATCTACTATGTTAAGTATGTCTATTAACTTTCTACTTATTCTATTTAGTTTCCAAACTATTACTAAATCAAATTTACCAGCATTAGCATCTTGTAAAAGTTCTTTAAGCCCTGGTCGCCCTGAAATATTTTTACCACTTATACCTCTATCTTCGTAGACTTTAAAAACTTCATGCCCTTCTTTTTCACAGTATTCTATGTTCCTTCTTCTTTGTTCGTCAATACTGTACCCTTCTTCTGCTTGTTCTACTGTTGACACTCTACAGTAGATTGCAACTTTTTTACTCATGTCAATTCCCTCCTAGTATTGATGTTTATCCCAAATTACGTTACTATGTGTTGCATTACTCATTTGATTCACACTTAAATTCACATTAAAAATTGTGCTATTCCAATGTTTTTATTATCATTTTCACGTTTTCACGCTATTTTTTAGTGTATTTTTATTTTTAATTATCTTACCAATCTAACTTAAGTTTTTTAATTTAACACTTAAATTAAGATCTTTAACGTGAAAATATCATTAATTTTCACGTTAAAAACCATGTATTTTAATACTTTATCCTTAATTTTCACATTTTAACGTTATTTTTTATGTATGATTTTATTTTACTATTAGACTAATTATTATCTTTTATTTCTAAACTTGTTAAGAACCCATCTATGTAAACATTTCTTTTAGAACACTCTTCTACTAAAGAAATCCTTAATTCTAATGGTATTTCATTGAAATCCCAAACTAATACGGCTTGTATTTCACCTTGATTTACTGACTTTATTAGTCTATTTATTTCCTTATATGAACCTTCTTCATGACTATCTATGAATTCTATTATATTTACTCCAAAATCTTCTAACTCTATGTGCATCCATGATACTTTTCCTACCATATGTTCATAGATATTTTGATTTTCAAATTCTTTCTTTGTATATATAGCTACATTTTCATTTTTATAGTTAATATAGTTATCTATTGGGTGACTCATTATTTTTCTCCTATTCAAAATTATTTTATTATCTATTGCAAATTTAACGTGAAAACGTGAATTTTTACTTTCTAATATTGGTATTGCTAGATTTTCAATATATGGTTTAATTTTAGTAGAATGTGATTTTTCACATTCTTTCTTTAATTATCTACTTTTCAATATTTTTATTATTTATCGTAAATTTAACGTGAAAACGTGAATTTTTACTTCCTTGTATTGGTAGTACTCTATTTCCACTCTGTTAATTTTAGTAAGTAGAACGTTATTTTTAAACGTTCTACTATTTATTACTATTATCTTATTTAGATTTTTCTTTCAGAAGATGACTTTGAATTACTTCGCTAAGAATTTGAATTATTGTATTACCTTTAACTTCTATTTCTGTCATTTTTCCTATGTTGTCCATCTTATACCTCTAGCTGTCTTGTATTTTTAATTTAGATTAATATTGTTTAAGTATTTTATCAATTCATTATCATTATCATCGTGTCTTTAGTTCTATTTCATTTTAAAATCCAATTATTGACTAAGTCTTATTACGTATACTGGTGTCTGTATGGCATTAACCTTACGTTTTCGAGTTAGTCGCCCTGCCTCGTATTCTAACTTACCTTCTTTCTTAAGTTGTTCTAGTACAACTTTTGTATCCTCGAACTTTCCCTTTCTCATTATTTCTTCAAATTTATTAGTTAAAATTGCAACTTCTAACTCACCATTTGGAAGTTCTTTTCTAGTACCCCAGTAGTCTACATTGGTATTAGTTTCTTTTCCAGATTTAAACTTAGATGCATTTGATTCTATGTATTGTATCAACCAATCCTCAGCTTTTCTTTTAATACCTCTTCTATTTATACTATTTATTTCTGTATCAACCAGTAATTCTCTTATTCCTTCTATATCTAATATTATTCCTCTATCCTTATACCTTGAATTTATTAATCTAATAGTTAAAGTTACAATAGCGTATTTACACGAAGTTCTACTAAGCATGTCATCCTGTATATTTTTTTCTTTTACTTTTTGTATAAATATTTCTCTTTCTTCTTCAAATATCTCTTTTAATCTATCTGCTGGAAATTCTATTAATCTCTTTACAAAATCTGCTCCAAAAACACCATAGTTTCTATTTACTAATGCCTTTACTTGGTCAGAGTGATTTGCATCTTCTGTCCAAACTATTCCACCTAATTCTAATACTCTTATATCTAATCCTGTATTATTTTTAGCCTTACTTAAAAGTGATACTTCACCTGTGGAAATTATACTTGTAGTCCATGTAGCTGCGGCTCTTAGCTCTATATCCTTGGTAAGACGAGCCTTGTCCTTCCCTCCAACAAGATTATAGATTAAACTAGTCGTATCTTCTATCTTAGACATTGATAGCTCATCTAGTGCATATGCTATACCATAGTTTCCTGCAAGTGATGTTGATAATGCATTTTCTGTAGAGTTCCAAGTATTGTATAGACCTCCTCCACTAAGATTTGGATTACCCCAAACAGATATTGCCAACATTGCGGCTGTACTCTTACCTTTCGTTGATTCTGCGAATAGATGTACTAATAAAGTATTTATATCTTTATAATGCATATTCAATTTAGCAACTATTGATGAACTTACGCCCAGTGCAAATGCTAATGAAATATTTTTGTATGGTACTACATGTTCTCTTAAATCATCCAAATAGTTACCTAAATTTCCCTTAGGTTTTAAATCTAATGCACCAACGTAGCTGCTATCTTCATTTATTGCTTTATACAATTTAAAGATTTCTTTTTCTTTATATTTTGCAAATCCTAATTCACTATGAGTATTGTTAACTCTTCCTATTTTACGCTCTTGATATTCTATTGACCTTATATGATACTTCGCATTTTCTTCAGTAACATCAGCTCCCTGTAAACTTAGCTTTATTATTTCTCTTTTTGACATAGCTTTGTCTCTTGGAATAAGTATTTTTATATCTCTATTTAAGTACTTAGTTGTAATAGGAAGCATTACATTATTAGTATCAATATTTATTTCAGGTACTCCAACTTTTAATAAGTTAGATGTTTTATCTCCATTGTAAAATAGCTTTCCAGATTCATAGCAAATTGATATTTCATCATCTACTTTTTCTAATCCATTTAATTCTTCCTTCTTTTCCATTATTATATTATCTTTGTTAGTACTTTCTTGTGGTATTATTTCTTCATTATTTACTAATACCTCTTGATTTTGTCTTAATTCTCTTTCTGTAATATCTTCATTTATTTTTTCTTCAAACAATTCTGTTTTTAAATTTTTATATCCTCCTGTTAATGGTTTCCTGATAATTTTCTTTAATACCATAGCAAATATTCCTCCTTGATGATTTTATTTATTGTCTTTTTGCTATATAGTTATAGTAACATCAATTAAAAATAATGTATGTAAAAAGAAAAAACACCAAGAAATTTTATTTACTTCTTAGTGTTTTTATGTTATAATATTTATCTTTTTCTTTTAATCGGATAATTATTTTTTTCCTTATATTCCTTTACATCCCTATCTATATGCCTATTAATCATATCCATTAATTTCTTTGTTGCTTCTTGTTCTACTTGAATTTGAGTTTCATATACTTCGATCAATTCTAATATATCTTCTCTTAAACATTCTGCTATCCTTAGTCTATGCTTATATATTAATCCATCTGTAAGCATCATTAAATTCGTTATATCTGAATGTATTTCATCAAATTTTATTGTTAATTCTTCTGCTAAAATAGACTCTTCTCTTTTATTATAGATTTTATAAAGTATCGGATTATCTGCATACTCTTTTGCAAAATTAAGTAATAATAGATCTTCTTCCTTTGATAGTTTTTCTCCTCTCCCTAATTTATATATAACCGATCTTAAATTAAAGTCATTATATATAACACTCATTCTCTTTATATATGAATCTTTATTAAAATCAGGAATTCCTATTGTATCATTATATGAACTAATCTTCCTTAAAGCATTATCAATATTAGCTATCGTCTGTTTTGCAGAATCCCATGCCATGTCATCTTTTTTAATACCTGTAATTTCCTCTACTAGTGAATCTCTTGAAACAAACTCCATTTTATTATGCTCCTTATCTATTAAATATTGTCAAAAAAATAAGGTTAAATATTTTAACCTTACTCCTATTCTACACTAATATTGACTTATTAGAAATCAACAATTCTATTACTATGCAAAATCCTAATCCTACTAAAGTTCCTATCACAAACCCCCACATTGTATTATTCCTCCTTATTCTTAAATTCTTGTCTTTGTTGTATTATAGTCTTAAAAATTGATATTCCAAATGTTACACCTGCCACAAATAACTCTATCGTCATTCTTTAGACCTCCTATTTATCAAGAATACCTTTAAGTTTACATACAAACTCTTTTGAGAATACATTTTGTTTTATTGATACTTTCATTAGTTTTATCAAATCATCTTCTGGTAGGTCTAATGGTCTTGCTACTAATTGTTCTTCCCTTCTTACAGTATCTTTAAAGTACACAAATCTTATTTCCTCTTGATTCAATTCTTTTACAAAAATCTTTTCTATTCCGTATGCTACATTATTGTCTCTAATCTTAGCTTGTCTCAATACTTTACAGTATCTAGTCTCTTTTACTACCTTATTCATTATCTTTCTCCTTCTATTGTATGTACTACTTCTCTTTTATCTAATACTCACTGCTTAACATCATAGTTGAATATTCTCCATCATCTATTACAAATATTTTTACTTTAGAACTTATTCCTACATTTTTTACTACAATGTCACTTTTGTATTTAGGAACTTCTTGCCTATGTTCTATTTTTAGTAAATTAGCATCTATCGGTTCTATTTCAAATACTTGTAAGTAATCCTTCTTTACATTTAATTTATCTATCATTGACCATAGTAGTATTTGTATCTCTAATGGTATTTCATTAGAAATACCTCTAGTTAAATATCTCTCTTTATTAAACATTGCTATTCACCTTTCCTTATTAATAGAAAAAGGGATAGTCTTTTTATTGACTATCCCTTACTAAATTAACTCTTTAATTGCTCTAATGTTTCATAGAAACCTGATTCAACTTTTAATTCTTCTATCTTTTCTTCAAATTTTTCTAATTTATCTTTTAAATTTTCTGATAACTTCAGTAACTTCCTTTTAGCTGATGCGTTAAGTTTGTTTTTATTCCAATTATCTAAAATAAGCTCTCTCATAGCTTTTGATATTTTTCCGTATGCTTTTAGAACATCTTTTCCTTCTTTTGTTTTCATTTTTGTTTTTTGTAAGTCTTTAATTATTTTCTTTGACTCCTTTTTAAAATCACTCTTTCTACTTGAATTATTATAAGCGTCTGATATAGCTAAGCTAATTGTACTTATTTCTGATATTTTATTATAATCGTAAGAATACTCTTTTACACTACTACAACCAACTAATAGTGTAAACATTAAACTCATTATCAATATAGTTAATACTTTTTTGTTAATCATTTTTTATTACTCCTGATTACCATTTACTTTACTTGCAACAAATCCTACTATTGCTAATATTATTCCAATTATTATTATCCACTTTAATACTCCTAATAATAGCTTTCCTATTCCACCTATTATTAATAATGATACTACAAAACATCCTATCCAAAGACTAACCATAGCACCAAATCCAAAATATGTAATACTAAACATTGAATTTAACATCCAAAACAACGCAGTTCCTAAAATTATACTTACTATTCCTAATATTATTTCCATTATTAATTCCATTACCTTTAATTATCCTCCAAATATCATTTACTTACATTTAATTTATTTAGTAATTGCTTTATCCAACCTTCTGTGTATCCCAAGTCTCTACACATTTCTTTTAAAGTTTTATTTCTACAGTTATTTACTATGTATTTTTCTATATATTCATTAGAATATAACTTCATAGGAAATGTTATTTGCTGACCCCTATAGTGTTCATGTAACTTCATTACAATTTCTTCTCCTAATATTTCTACCATATCAGAATATATGCCTTTGTAGTCATTCTTATTTTTCCTCATTAACAGTCCTCCTTTTCTATACTAACTAATAATAACTAGCTTTTGAAAAAGTTTCATTCTGATTTTCTCTTGTAAAATCTCTTGCTAATTTTTACTATTGTATCTCTGAGTATTTGTATTGTATTCCTCCTATCGAAAAAGCTTCTTGTGGATATAGTTCCAATGTTTCTTCTAAGTTTTCATTATTCACAATTTCATCTATCATTTCTTCTTTAGTTGTCCTATTTATCCACATTTCAATAACAGTTTCTTTTTCAAATAACTTATCCACATAGTACTCTTGGTCTAGTCTATCTTCTAGTAAATCTCTAGCATACTCTTTTAAATACCTTTCATCTTGATAGATTAGATATTCACCTATTTCCAAATAATTATTTTCTTTTAACTCTTTAATACACTCTCTTGCTACTCCTATAGTTATTTCATTTATTTGAAAGTTATACCAGACAAAGAATGTTACTATCTCTTCATCTATTTCATCAGTACATTTTAATATGTCTAGCAATTTATCCATGTTTCTCATTAGATATGACTGTAACTCTTCATCTCTTAAGCTAGTTACTATGCTTTCAATCTGTTTCTTAGTAACTTCATCTATATTGTTGTATTTTTCTACTAACATTTGTAGCTCTGTGAAAAATAGCTTATTTAGTATTTCTGAATTTTGATTTATCATCTTATATCTCCTCACATTCTATTAGATCTTTTAATTCTTTTTTACAAATAACAACTATTGAAAAATCACTTGAACACAAAAATAGAACTGAAATGTAATCAGTTCCATGTATCTTATCTATATGCTCTGGTAAAATTCCTTTTAGTTGATGTTGTTTTAGTTCTTCTATTCCAACTTTATCTACTACAGCTATGTATCCACCTAAGTCTTCTGCTGTTCTTTCTGTACCGTAGTTTTCATCTAGTATTTCTATGGTGTCTTCTATTGTAGCTAGTACTTCTGTTGGTAGCTCCTTTACTAATTCTAGGTCTTGTTTTTTCCAAATGTTTATTATCATTGTATTTTCCTCCTTATTTTGAAAACAAAATAAGCTAGATGAAGTTTTTAACCTCATCTAGCTTTATCATAGTTATAATATATATTTGAAATTTACATCTAATTCCTAGTTTTAGATAATAGCATCTATTAACTGTAACTTTAGCTCTTCAGAAAAATCATCTTCATATATTATAGATTGAATTATATCCTTTAGTAAAAAATTATCAACCTTTCCTGATGCAACATGAATACTTATATTTTCCATTTCTCTTATAAACCTATTTAATATAAATAAATATCCATTGAGATTCAAAAACTGTATGCTTGCAGCTAACGCTATTCGCTTATTACCATCCTGAAAACAATGATATTTATTTAGTGAAAAAAATAAATATGCTACTTTGTCTTCTATTTCAGGATAATAATCATCATTTTTTACTTGTTCTAATATTCCCATAATCCTACCTTCATCTAAAACTCCTGATGCACCACCACCACTTACTTCAACAACATTATTGTATATATCGCACAATCCCCTATAATCTATATATATCATATCTTAATATTCCTTAAGCCTTTTGAAAACATCTTTAGCTTCTTCTAGTCTTTCTTGAAGTTCCTTACTTTTCTCTCCTATGAACCTCTCAAAGTCATCTTTTTCTAGTGGTGTAATATACTCTTGTAGGTGAACATGTAAGGCATCTCTAAATACCAAATCCCTACTTGCCATTTTATTTCTAGCTTTATCTAATAGTGGCTTTTGTCTAGGATGATTATGAAAATCTTCAAATATCTTATCTACTTCTAATTGACTTAATTTTCTTCCTTTTTTATCAAATTCTAGCTTTAGTTCGTATGCTAATCCTACTTCATAAGAAGCTATTAAGTCTAATATTTCTGAATAAAATGTATCTCTTATTCTATCACTTTTTTTAAGTCTTAGAACTTTTTTATATTCATCTGCCTTTTCTCTAAATATATTCTTATAGATTTTATTTGTATACATTCCATACTTTACAGGTCCCATATTTACATAATTATCTAGTGCAAAAGTAAAATCTTTTCTATAGCTTTCTTCATTAAACCATGAATTTAAAAACTCATTATCTCTTTGATTTATGTATTTTGTATTTCCTCCTGTTTTTTTATTAATTACATCTATTACAATATCTAGCATTACACTTCTTACTTCTTTAGCCTTTTCACTTTCTGTCAATAGCATAGATATATTTAATAATGTTCTAAAAGTAAATATACTTAATACAGTTACTTTGGTACCGACATTAATGTCGGTACCATTAATTTTATTAATTGCCTCTTTAAATTCTTTTAATTCTTTACCTTTGAGTACTCTATATCCATTTTTTTCAAGTTCTTCTTTATTATTCTCAACACATCTTTCTATAGTTCTGACATCTACATTAAAATATTGTGCTACTTGATCTTTTGTAAATATAGTATCATTTATATACTCTACTCCATCTAATTTTAATTGATTTTTTATTTCATCAATAGCATAATTATTATTCAATATATTTTGTCTAGAGACCATTGAAGTTGTTAAATCTTTCATCAAATTGTCCCCTTTCTTTATTGTTATCTTATATATAAAATTATATTTTATTTATGCTATTTTTTCAAATTTTAATAAAAATCGCGCTCCGTTACTTGTGATACGGTTCATTATTATTTATTCGAAATGCTCTATAAACTTGTTCTAACAATATAAGCCTCATTAATTGATGAGGGAAAGTCATCTTAGAAAAAGATAACTTATAATCTGCTCTTTTTAAAACTTCATCTGATAATCCTAAAGAACCGCCTATAACAAAAGTTATATGACTATTGCCTCTAACCGCTAACTTGCTCATTGTATCAGCAAGTTCTTCAGAAGATAAATTTTTACCGTCTATAGCAAGAGCTATAACATAGCTATTATTTTTTATTTTACTAAGAATTTTTTTCCCTTCTTTATCTTTAACAATAAGCATATCCTTTTCACTTAAATTTTCAGGACATTTTTCATCATCAAGTTCTATTACATCTAACTTACAATACTTAGTTAATCTCTTAGAAAATTCATCTATTCCTAACTTTAAATATTTTTCTTTTATTTTACCTACTCCGATTATAGTTATATTCATAAATTTCTCCTTAATCCGTCCTACTTTTACATATATTATTTCACATTATATATATCAGATACTTCTTCTCTTAATAAAACATCTAGTTTTATATCTTGTCCAATTATTATATCGTTTTGAGCCAAAATAGATTTAGATGTTTCATATGCTAACTCTGGAAAGTTATTTTCCTTACTTAAGTGAGCTAATAATATTCTTTCTGTACCTTCTTTTACAAGATCTATACAGAATTTAGCAGCATCTTCATTTGATAAATGCCCTGTATCTGACATTACCCTCTTCTTTAATGAATAAGGATAAGACCCCATCATAAGCATATTAGGGTCGTAGTTTGATTCTAATACTACTAACTTTGATTTATATAAATGTCTTCTTATATTATCAGTTATCATTCCTATATCTGTAGCTATGGACATCTTCTCATTTTCCGCATAAAAGTTATATCCTACTGCATCTGATGCATCGTGAGATATCGAAAAAGGTCTTATTATTAGATCCTCTAAAGAATAACTTCTATCATTTTCAAATACTTTCATATTGCTGTCTTTTATATCCCCAAGCTTGTCCTTCATTGCACACCATGTCTTTACATTTGCAAATATAGGTATATCATATTTTCTTGATATTATACCTGCACCTTTTATATGATCTGAATGCTCATGTGTAATAAATATTCCTTTTATATTTTCTATATCTACATTTATATCATCAAGACCTGTGGTTATTCTCTTACCACTAAGACCTGCATCTACTAGTATGTTGGTATCTTTGTATCCTATATAATGGCAGTTTCCACTACTTCCGCTTCCTATTGAACAATATTTCAGCATACTGTCACCTCATTCTTTATAGTCATAGATTATATTATACCAAAAAACTAGAGCATTAAATAAAAATTTAATGCTCTAGTTAAAATTTACTTGTATTCACTTATTATTTTATCTATATCTATACCTTTTTTATTCCATAAATCAACAAATTTAGCTCCATTTACATTTTGGAACATATATGTGTTGTAGTATTCTTTTAAAGTTTCAAAGAATACTTCATCTCCCACTTTTTTTCTTACTTCATTAAATGCTAATGCTCCTTTAGTATATACGTTTAAGCTATAATCTATCGAATTTTTATATTGAGTTGTTGCTTTAAATATATCTTCACTAGAATGATTTCTTGTTTGCATTTCCATAGTCTTTATAAGTTTAGACCCTACTTCTTTACCATACTTTTCTTCAAAATAGAGAACCGTCGAGTATTCTGTAAGAGCCTCATCTAACCAAGGTTCACTTATTTCATCATTTCCAATTACTGAATACCACCATTGATGTGCAGTTTCATGTGCTATCACATATTCAAGTAAAAATTTGTCCTTTTCATTATATAAACTTTGATCAATCATAACTAGTGTTGGATATTCCATTCCACCTATGTAAAAATCACTTGCTATTACTGAATATGTATCATATGGATATTCCCCAAATAAATTACTAAATATACTAATTGAATCTTTAGCTATCTTAGTTACTTCTGTTGATAGCTTTTCATTTAAATTATATGTATTTATATTCACACCTTTATAAGTGTCCTTCTTAATTTTAAATTTATCACTTAAGATAAATGCAAAATCTCTTACTTTTTTTGCTTGTATTTCATAAAGTACTTTTTCTGAGTCAGATTTCTCTGAAATTATGTTTCCTGTGCAACCCACTTTATATTTTCTAGGGATTAGTAATTTAACATAAAAATTACTTGTATCACTATAGAATGGATCCCCTATTGCTTCATAACTCTTTAGATTCCATCCCCTATCATCATGAACACATGCTATAGGAAACCAGTTGGTTATATTTATAGTATTTTCCCCATATCCAAATCTTCCTTCTGAGTTAGGTATTTTTACATTAAACTTCATATCTATGGATATTTTTTCACCTGGCTTTAGTTGTCTTCCTATTTTTACTTCTAATAAGTCATTTTTTTCACCTTTTATCTCATATTCCAACTTATTATTATTATTTAATACATTTTTTATATCTATATATCCTTCATTGAATCCATTTGGATATGCTTGATTCATTTCATCTTTTTCAAATGGAGCAAACTCTTTCTTAGAAAAAGCATTAGGATATATATGGAAGTATATTTTGTCTAAAGCTATATTTGTATTATTTACATACTCTACATTTTGATTACACATTAGCCTTTTACTTTCATCATCGAAAATAACATCCATAATATATTTGTTTAAATTTTTACCTTCTTCAATATTTGATGTTTGTACAGAATTTTTGCTCTGATATACATATACTCCGCCCCCTATAACAATTAATAACGTGAGTATCATTCCTGTTAATATTCTTACTTTTTTCGTAAAGTTTATTATCAACTTCTTTCCCCCTTTCTTTTTTAATGTGAATAATTTTTCTGTTTTTTCTGTAAGATAAACTTGTGTAATTAAAGTTTTAGCTTTTTATGATATAATCTTATCTGAGGTGATAAAATGTTTTTCAAAGAAGTCAATGAGATAGATTTAGGTGAAACTACTATTGCCAATATCTTTATAGATATATTTATGCCTATGGCTAATGGATTATACGTTAAAGTTTATCTTCTAGGTTATAGACAAGCATGCGACCCTAACTCTAATCCTAAATTTGATAATAATTCAATTGCTAAGAATTTAAATATACCTCTTTCTGATGTAATAGATGCATGGAAATTTTGGCAAAATAAAAATATTATTAGAATGCATAAAAATGAAGGTTTAGATGATTTTGACTATTCAATAGAGTTTTTAGACTTAAAGAAGTTTTATATGGACAATATGCATATAAATACAAAGTCTATAAAATCTAATAGTGATAGCATAGTTTCAGCTTCAGAAAACCCTAGCGTTAGAAAGATGTTTACTACGATAAATAAAATAGTTGGAAGATACCTTGACCCAGGTGAAAAAATAAGTATATTAGAAATAATGAATAAATATAATATGGATCCTGATATGATAGTATGTGCTTATGAATATGTAAAGGATAAACATGGTTCATCTAGACCAGTTAAATATATTGAATCTATTCTTAGAGGATGGTACGATTCTAACTTATTCACTCCTCAAGATGTTAAAGATAGCTTTATGGTGAGAAGTGAAAGATATATGATGTATAAAACGATATTTAATGAGCTAGGATTCTATAGACAGCCATCTAAGCCAGAAGAAAGAATTATGGATAGTTGGTTTGATAAGTATAATATGGATATTGAAGTTATATTATCTGCATGTTCTAGAGCTAAAAATACATCTAACCCATCTATATCATATATAAATGGTATAATTGAAAAATGGAAAAAATCTGATGTAAAGACTTTAGATGACATAAAAAGACTTGATGATGAGTTTAAGAAAAAATCTGAAGAGAAAAAACAAGTATTTAAAAACACTAAATCATCTGAGCCTACAGTAAAAACTAGATTCCATAATATAAATCAAACATTTACAAAATATACACCTGAAGAGCTTGAAAAAATGCTTCAAGAAAGCCAAAAAAATAAATTTAAATAGGTGATTAAATGAAAGAATCAAAAATAAGAGAAATACTTATTTCTTACCAAAAGAAAAGAGATAAAGCTGAATCTGATTTAGAACTTAGGAAAAACGATGTTTATTCACAAATTCCGGAGTTTAAAAAACTAGATGATGAAATAAGCAAAGTTGGTTTACAATTAGCTAAATTAGTATTACAAAATCCATCAAATAAAGAAAATATTATTTTAGAATCTAAGAAAAAAATGGATGAATTAAAAAGTCAAAAAAAAGAGCTACTAACTAAATATAAAGTTCCAAATGGATATCTTGAAATCCAACATGATTGTAATATATGCAAAGATAAAGGATTCTTAGATAATGGACATAAGTGCAATTGTTTAAAACAAGAAATAATAAATGAAGCATACAAAATGTCTAATATATCTAGGATGCTTGAAAAAGAAAATTTCACTACTCTAGATACAAGTATATTTTCTTCTGAAAAAGATCCAGAATCTAATATATCACCACAACAAAATATGCTTCAAATAGTATCTATATGTGAGTCATTTATATTAGATTTTGATAAAGATAACGGAGAGAACTTATTGTTCTATGGTGATACAGGACTTGGAAAAACTTTCATGTGTAACTGTATTGCAAAATCTCTTTTAGATAAAGGACATCTAGTTATATATCAAACTGCATTTAAAATGTTTGAAATAATAGAAGACTATAAATTTAAAAATGCAGATAGTCATATTTCTAAGGAAAACTACGAAAATTTATTTGACTGTGATTTATTAATTATTGATGACTTAGGAACTGAACTTACAAACTCATTCACTAATAGTGAATTATTTAATATATTAAATACTAGACTTTTATCTGGTAAGAAAACTATTATATCAACAAACTTATCTCCTATGCAATTAGGTTCTAATTATGCACAAAGGATATTCTCAAGAATATTTGATAGATTTAAAATGGTTAAGTTTATCGGAAAAGACTTAAGATGGGAAAGTAAACAGTAATAGAAGAAAAATATTCTTAATATTTTTCTTCTATTTTTTTATTTATAAAGTTATATAGGTTTATAATCATATTTAAGTTTAATTTCGACATTCTT
>NZ_CATXCO010000016.1:0-24271 GCF_958366745.1 uncultured Romboutsia sp. | reverse complement strand
GCATGTGTTAGGCACGCCGCCAGCGTTCATCCTGAGCCAGGATCAAACTCTCAAAATAAATTCTTCGAATTTATATCGCCAACGATATATCTTCGCTACCGCTTCAGATACATCCGTTGCTCAAATAAATTTGATTACCTGCTCAGACTATCATTATCTGAATATCTGGCTTGGTTTGTTAGTTTCAATTCTATAAATTAACCTACTGTTTAATTTTCAAAGTTCATTTTTAACTTCCTTAAGTTTATCAAAGTTATTTTTCTTTGTCAACTTATTTTTAAAAGTTTTTTCTTTTGTTTTGCCCTTTTCTTAAGGACAAGTATAACTATACCATCTTAAATTTAACTAATCAACACTTTTTTAAAAAAAAATTTCAGATTAATATTTTACTTGTCCTTGCTATAGTTTTTTTATTCTAAAATTACATTAGTTTTCCTCTATTATGATAATCACTATGTACGTTATTATCATAGTTTAATTCAGCTGTAACCCTTACAGTGTGTCTATTTTTATTATATTTTATTTTTATATCATTAAAATTCGCATCATCTGAATTACTTCTTAAATAATTTCTAACTAAATCTTCTCCAGACTTAGTGTCAACATCATCATAAGTTCCAAAATAAGCACCTTCTGCTACCTCTAAAGTTAAGTTGTATTTTCCGTCTTGTACTTTATTTCTCATTTCTTTCATATTATCCATAACTTTACCTCCTAAATAAATACTTATACTTAAGTTTTCCATATTAGGATTTTTTATTATTGTAATATTTATCCTTTTTCTTTAATTACATCATTACTTTCACATAAAAAAATCACTAGAAAAATAATTTTATTTAACTAGTGATTTTGATTATATTAATTTTTATATTCCATCTTCAGTAAATATAACTTTCTTTGGCTGTGGCTTTATACTATTTACACCAGATTCTTTTATAGATTCACTATCTATATCACATCCTAAAGACAACATCATAGTAGCTTCCACAAGCATCGGTAAATTAGTTCCACAAAAAACTTCTACGTTTGGATATTCTAAAGTTAATTCACTGCTCACTTTAAATGGTGTTCCTCCAACTAAATCTGTGAATACATATATTTTTTTATCTGTTGATTTTATAAAAGAATTTATTTCCTCTTTTAAAGACTCTGGAGACTTATCTTCTGTAAAATCAACAGGTTTTACAAAGTCAAAATTACCAACTATTAAATCTAAACTAGTTTTAAGACCTGAAGCAAATCTCCCATGACCTGTTATTATTATCATTCCTTCTCCTCCTAAAATCTATGCAAATATACCTAGGAATGCTCCTACTATACCTATTACAACTAATATTAGTATATTAACCATTGGAGATACATTCTTTTTAACTAATCCATACATACCAAATGTTACTGCAAGCGGTAATAAACATGGCATTATAGAGTCTAATATACTTTGTAAATCTATAGTTCCTTGCATACTTAAATATTCTGGAGTAACTATATTTACATTTACATATGAAGCTATTAATGCTCCTACAACTATCATACCAAGTACTGTAGCTGCTCTAGTAAATTCTTTAGCATTTTTAGTAAGCTTAGCTATTCCATCAACACCAACTTTATATGACCAGTGCATCAAACCAAATCTAAGACCTAAATGTACTATATTAAACAGTACAAAGAATATAATTGGTCCTAATATACTTCCTTGAAGAGAAAGATTAGCCCCTATACCTGCTGATATAGGTAATAATGTAAACCAGAATATTGCATCTCCTATTCCACCTAAAGGACCCATAGCCGCAACTCTTAAAGAACGTATAGTTTGAATATCAGCTTTCTTTTGCTCTAATGATAATATTATACCCATAACAAATGTTATTAAGAATGGATGACAGTTAAAGAATTCTAGGTTATGTTTCATTGATGTTGATAAATCTTGTTTATTTTTGTGTATTTTTTTAAGCCCTGGAAGTATAGAGTATAACCATCCTCCAGCTTGCATTCTTTCATAGTTAAATGATGCTTGTAAAAACATAGATCTCCAAGCCATTTTATTTAAAGTTTTATTGTCGAGAGTTTCACCTTCAGTTTTATCAATATATTCTAAATTACCTCTTTTCATTACTTCTGTATTAGATGCCATCTGTCATACCTCCTCCTGTATTATTCTTAGTTTTCATACTTACATGGAAGTCATAAACTGCTGCAGCTATTCCTACCATAGCTATAGCTAAAAGTGGCAATTTACCATATGCTACTAATACAAATCCTAGTACCATAAATATTGCATATTCTTTGCTTAACATAACTTTAAGTAACATTGCAAATCCTAGAGCAGGCATCATCTTTCCAGCTGCTGTTAATCCTGCCCAAACTTGTGCAGTTAATACTTTAGTTAAAGTTTCTCCTATCGCTTGACCAGATAGCAATCCAGCTAAAACTATTAATGCGAATAAAACTGCTAATATTCCCATTGCCATATAGTTAACTTTATCTATACCGGCTGGGTTAGCTTCTTCAGCTGCTTTATCACATAATCCCATTAATGGAGACATTACTGTAAATAAAAGAGTAACTGCATATTGACCAAGTAATGCAAATGGTATTGCAAGAGGTAGCGCTGCTGCAACATCTAAGCCAGATTGAACTGCAAATACAGTTGCCATTATACCACCTATAACTGCATTTGGTGGCTGTGCTCCACCAACTGGCATTGCGCCTATCATCATTAATTCATAAGAACCACCAACTATAAGTCCTGTTTGTAAATCACCCATAATAGCCCCTACTATTGGTCCAATTACTATTGGTCTGTATAAAGATTCTAAAAAGTTAAATTGGTCAACTGCCGCTATCATCGTTACAATAAGTATAAGACCAATTTGGATAAAACTTAATTCCATAAAATTTACCCCCTTTTATTTAAATAATTCATCTAAACTTTCAGCAGACTCACTTGGAACTCTCCTGATTTCTAGATCTACTCCTAATTCCTGAAGGCGTCTAAATGCTTTAACGTCATTCTCATCTACGCATACAGCTTTAGATACTTGCCTTTTTCCTTCTGCCATATGCATATTTCCTATATTAACTTTTTTTATAGGCACTCCACCCTCAACTAATCTAACTACATCTTGAGGTGTTTCACATATTATTGCTATATACTGAGAATCACTTGCTTTATGTATTATATTTATAGTTTTTTCTATACTAAAGTATCTTGTTTGAGCAAAACTTGGTGCTGCCATGTCCATAAGCCCCTGTCTAAACTCATTTGTGCATACTTCATCATTTGCAACTAATAATAAATTTGCTCCTACACTTGAAGACCACATTGTTGCTACTTGACCATGTATTAATCTGTTATCAATTCTTGTTAGTACTATATTTGGCATAATCATCAACTCCCTGTAAATCTTATTCAATACTAAGAAAACACTTTCCTGTTATATACTTATTATCTTCATATATAATTAATGTTTTCTTATTCCCCTTTATATAACTAATTTTAGTACCTTCTTATTTCATTGTATTTGTAATTTTGTTTTTTTATTTTGTTCTTTTGTCTCTAAAAATTTAACTTATTTAAATTAAATAAAATAACTTACTATTCTATTGATTAATACTTTATATAAATATGATTAATAAATAAATTTTAAGCATACTTATCTTTATAAAACAAAACCACACTAATCTATAAGATTAGTGTGGTTTAATCATTTAGCATACTTCTTCTTCAAATTGACTGTTATATAGTTCACTATAGAATCCTTTTGATTTTAATAATTCTTCATGAGTTCCTTGTTCAACTATATCTCCATCTTTCATTACTAATATTACATCTGCATTTTTTATAGTAGATAATCTATGTGCTATTATAAAACTTGTTCTACCTTCCATAAGATTTTCCATAGCTTGTTGTATCAATACTTCTGTACGAGTATCTACAGAACTTGTTGCTTCATCTAATATTAGTATTTTAGGATCTGAAAGTATCGCTCTAGCTATTGTTAATAATTGTTTCTGACCTTGTGATATATTATCTGCTTCTTCATTGATTTCCATATTATATCCATCAGCCAATGTCTTTATAAAGTGATGTGCATGAGCTAACTTGGCAGCTTCAATTACTTCTTCATCACTTGCATCAAGACGACCATAACGTATATTTTCCATTATGTTTCCATTAAATAGCCAAGTATCCTGTAAAACCATACCAAATATTTTTCTTAAATCATTTCTTGTAAAATCTCTATAGTCATGACCATCTATAAGTATTTTACCTCCATTTAATTCATAGAATCTCATAAGTAGTTTTACAATAGTAGTTTTACCAGCACCAGTTGGTCCAACTATAGCTACTTTTTGACCTGGTTTTATATTAATAGAAAAATCATTTATTATTATTTTATCTTCATTGTATCCAAATCTAACATGATCAAATTCAACAGCACCTTCTATACCTTCAGTTGATATTGGATTTTTAACATCTTCTACAACTTCTTCTTCTTCTAAGAACTCAAATACTCTTTCTGCTGCAGCTGCTGTTTGTTGCATTACGTTAGCTATTTGAGCAGTTTGAGCTATAGGTTGCATAAATGATCTTACATATTGAATGAATGCAAGTATATCTCCAACTTGTATTTTATTTCTTATAGCTAAGAAACCACCCATTATAGCTACTATTACATATCCTAAGTTACCTATAAATGTCATTATCGGCATCATCATTCCTGATAAGAATTGTGATTTCCAAGCTGAGTTATATAACGTATCACTTAATTTGTCAAATTCTTCAATAGCTTTTTCTTCACCATTAAAGGCTTTCATTATATTATGACCACTATACATTTCTTCTATATGTCCATTAGTATGACCTAAATATTCTTGTTGTGCTCTAAAGTGCTTTTGAGATTTTTTTACAACCAACATAATCATCACTAAAGATAAAGGTATTACAATTAAACTAACTAACGTCATTGTAACACTTATCGATAACATCATTATTAAAACTCCAATAAGAGTAGTTGCTGATGTTATCATTTGTGATAATATTTGATTTAAGTTTTGACTTATTGCATCTATGTCATTTGTTACTCTCGATAAAACTTCTCCATTAGTCTTTTTATCATAATAGTTAAGAGGTAATTTGTTAATTTTTTCAGATATAGATTTTCTTAAATTATAAGATACCTTTTGAGATATATCTGATGTTATAAAAGTTTGAACAAAAGAGAATATCGAACTTATAATATATAAACTTGCAAGTATAGTTAAAGTTCTAAATATAGCATCAAAATCTATACCTCCACCACTATTACTTACCTTACTAACTAGACCTTCAAATATTTTAGTTGTTGCATTTCCTAATATTTTAGGACCAACTATATTAAATACAGAACTTCCTATAGCAAAAACTATAACCAATAATATAGCTAATTTATATGAGCTTAAATAGCTTATTAGTTTTTTCATCGTACCTTTAAAGTCTTTAGCCTTTTCTTGACCCATTTTCATATGACCTCCGCCCATGCCACCAGGTCTTTTCATTCCTTTTTTATTACTCATTATCTAGCTCCTCCTTTGAAAGTTGAGATAGTGCTATTTGCTTATAAACTTCACAGTTTTTCATAAGCTCATCGTGAGTTCCTATTCCTACAACTTTACCTTCATCAAGTACAACTATTTGGTCAGCATGAAGTATTGTACTTATTCTTTGAGCCACTATTAAAACTGTTGCATCTTTAGTTTTTGATTTTAATTCTTTTCTAAGTTTTGCATCAGTTTTTAAATCTAGTGCTGAGAAACTATCATCAAATATAAATATCTTAGGTTTTTTAGCTAAAGCACGAGCTATTGAAAGTCTTTGTTTTTGTCCACCAGATACATTTGTACCACCTTGAGATATTTCAGTCTCAAATTTGTCTGGTTTTGACTCTATAAATTCCATAGCTTGAGCAATACTTGCCGCTTCCCTTATATCTTCCTTTGTAGAATCTTCTGCACCATATCTTATATTACTATCTATAGTTCCAGAGAATAAAACTGCCTTTTGTGGAACATATCCAATTTCATCTCTAAGTTTATGTTGATTAATATTTCTTATATCAACTCCATTTACTAAAATTTCACCTTCTGTAACATCAAAGAAGCGAGGTATTAAGTTTATTAAAGTTGATTTACCACTTCCTGTACTTCCTATAAAAGCAGTTGTTTGGCCAGGTTTTGCAACAAAGTTTATGTTACTTATAACATTATCCTCTGCATCAGGGTATTTAAATGAAACATTTTTAAATTCTACTTCTCCATACTTATCTTCATCAAATTCTCTAGTTTCTTTTGAATCTTTTATAGCTACATCAGTTGATAATATTTCACCTATACGACTAGCTGAAACTGATGCTCTTGGTAATATAACTGATAACATAGATAACATTAAGAATGACATTATTATTTGCATTGAATATTGAATAAATGCCATCATATCTCCAACCTGCATTACTCCTGCATCAATATTATGAGAACCTACCCAAACTATTAGTATTGTTATCATATTCATAATTAACATCATCGTAGGCATCATTACTGACATTATACGGTTTACAAATGTATTTGTTTTTCTTAAATCTATGTTAATTTCATCAAATCTTTTTTCCTCTACTTTTTGATTGCTAAAAGCTCTTATAACTAACATACCTACTAGTGATTCACGTGTTACTAAGTTTAGTTTATCTACTAGTTTTTGTACTTTCTTAAATCTAGGTATTGCTAAACTAAATAAAACTATAATTACTAAAAGTATAGCAACAACCGCTACACCTATTATCCACGCCATTGATGTATCAGTATTTAAAACTTTTAGTACACCACCTATACCAAGTATTGGTGCATATAATATCATCCTTACAAACATAACTGTAAAGTTTTGTATTTGTTGAATATCATTTGTACTACGAGTTATAAGTGATGCAGTTGAAAATTTATCAAATTCAACATTTGAAAAACTTACAACTTTTCTAAATACATCTTTACGAAGACTTCGCCCTATTCCTGCACCTACTCTTGAACCAATAAATCCAACAACTATAGTTGCTAATAAACTTATAAGTGCTATTCCTAGCATAGCTGCACCTGATTTAAATATATAATTATTTTGTAACTTTTCTATATTTATACCTATAGCTTCATATTCATTTTTTATAGCATATATAGATGATTGAGTTAGCATATTTTCATCTAAATCACTTGTTTTATTATCTATCTCTTTTGTCATCTCATCTATTTGAGCTTGAGGTAGTTTTTCAATTACAGAAAAAACATCTACTCCTTTTGGAAGATTGGGTATTTTTCCTTGTTGGCTTGCAGCTTCAATACCTGATACCTTCACCAAAGCCTTACTCATTATTTTATTTAAATTTTCTATTTCTTTTTTATCATTTGTATTTAACTTATATAATGGTTCACTTTTTAATATTGGATATTTTTTAACCTCTTTATCATATTCTTCCTTAGTTAAATTATCCTTGTTTATTAACTTATAATTTTTATTTACTTCATCTTTTTGATTGTTATCCATAAAAATCATTAGTTTATTTAATTCTTTTTCTCTAATAACAGTAGGAACAGCGTTTTTTATACCATTTTGTTGTATCCCTACGTTAACTATGTTTGATGTATAGTCTGGTAAAGATAAATCACAAGTCGCTTGTACTATCAAAAGACCAATTACTAATATAATCGATAACGTAAATGGCTTTAAGTATTTTAAAACTTTAGTCATATTTAAACTTCTACCTCCATTTCAATAAAATTTGTTGTATAATTATAATAGTTATATTTTATAATAGTTATACTTTTTAACTATTATACTTTTTAAGTATATACTTTTTTTAATAAAAGTCAATAATATAAATATTGTTATTTAATATTATTACAAATTAACGATATTAAATAACAACTATGTATTATATGGAGGTAACAATAAATGGATGAAGTTAAATTAGAAGCAATTGTTCAAAATTTTATAAGTATTATACCTTTATTTAAAAAGAAACTTTTACATGATAATTGTAAATTTGATAAAGGTAATTTAAATCATTCTCACTTTCAAATATTAGCGGTTTTAAAAAAGGAAGGGCAACAACCTATATCAGAAGTGGCAAAAAAACTTTTTATATCCACACCTAATATGACTAAGTTATTAAATAAACTTATCGATGAAGGTATGATTGAAAGGATTCCTGGAGAAAAAGACCGCAGAATTATAAATATAAATTTAACGGAAAAAGGAAGTACATATTTAAAAAGTAGTTTCTTAGAAATTCAATCATCATTAAAAGATAAAATTTCTTCTTTACCAGATGAAAAGCTTGATAAATTAAATGATTCTCTTATTACTTTAAAAGAAGTATTAAATGAAATAAGCTCAGATTTTTAAATCTGAGCTTTTTCATTTAATTTAACTAATTGACTTAGTTTATCTAATTCTTTAAGTATTACTAATATAGTACTTATTATAATCTTTGTATTTATATTTTTACTTTTATTTATACCCTTTTGTATAATTGTTACCTTATTTGTTATAGCGTCATCTTTATATTCAATTAGTAACTTTACATTATTAATAATTTTATCTATATCATTGGAATTTATACTCTCTCTATAAATCCACATATATAATTCATAAATATTACTAGCTAAGTATCTTCTTTCATTTACTATATTGTTATAATTTTGATTTTTATCTATCTGCTTATTCATTCTAGCTTTAGATTCTATAATAGATGTTGTAACAAATAGATGTTTTATAAATTCAGGATTATTTTTTCCCTCTACTAAACTGCGTAATTCCTTAAACATTTTTTTAATAGAAGCATCATATATTTTTCTTAATTGTTCATTTGATTTTTCTAAGTTGTAAGGAAATAAATATTTATTAGCTATTATAGCTATTATGGTACCTATAGCTACCATTAAAATTCTTTCAATTGTTAACTCTTGAATATTACCAACAATAGCAGCTGCTCCAATTGCTGATACGGTTACAAATATTATTTTATACTTATATTCATTGATATACCCTTGCAAGTAACCAGCAAGCATTACTATAAGTAGTCTAATATTCTCAGTTTTAAATATGCTAAATAATATAATTATAATCACAGATCCAACTAAAGTAGATCCTATTCTATATCTAATTTTATGTTTAGATGTTTCATATAACGGAGTAGTTAAAGATAATATTGTAAACAATATCCATCTTCCTTCAGGAAGTTTAAAATATTCCATTAAAAATAATCCAATAGTCATAGTTATAGCCATACGCATACCATAACAATATTTAGGTGAATCAGTATCTGTTAAAAAAGATTTGATATTTTTCTTTGAGAATATTTCCGATTTATCTCCTATTTTATCAACTACGTTATATTGCTTTATATCGAGTTTAGTTAACTCTTCTAAAGTATCATCTAAGCAAATCATACCTTCTAATAATTGTAAATTAAGCAAATCATTTATTTCATGTTCTTGGCAATAGTTTAAAAGTTTCTTTATATTATAAGAATTTAGTTGTATTGTTTTATTTTCTTTAGAATTAATAGAAATTACTTCTTTCGCAACTTTTACTAATTCTTCTAAAGTATCTAGTATAATTAAATTTATCGACTTATTATTATCACTATATAATATTCTACTTATAACTTCTAAAGCTACAGATATATTTAACTTTATTTTAGCCTCTTTTGTTAAATAGTAATTTGACTCTCCCTTATCATATACTATCGTTCTAAATTCATCTATAGATGAATTTATATTATTTATAGAATCATAATTATTTGATTTACCTTTGATACAACATACTTTATTTTCAATAGATTCACATACATCTACTAATATCTTATTACCGCTAGTAGCCAGTTTATTTTTATTAAAAAGTAATTGTACTAACATTATTATAAGTGCTCCAAATATTAAGGCCAGCAACCTAATATCCAATCTATCGGTTGGTACAGGTGTAGTTAATAAAAATAGATATTGTAATCCAAAAGGAACATATAATGGCTGTCTTAAATTATAAGTAAAGATATAACTAAATATAAATACTACTATAAAGTTAATTATAAGTCCTAACCACATATTACTTGCAACAATCAGTGATGTTCCCATCCCTATCAACAAGTTTATTCCTATAAATTTTAATGTATTCTTTAAAGGCGATCCAGTAAAATCTCGCTCTAAAAACATAAGCGTTGCTGTTATTGTTGTAACGCCAATCAATGTATTTTCTTCTCCGAATATTGATTTAAATGTAATAACAAAAAACATAACAATTACAAATGTAATAGTATTATTTATAATGATCTTTTTGATCACGTTATCTCCTCCTTATTAAATTTATTTTGCACTTTTTCTCTAAAGATATTACTATATAAAAAAAAAAGACCTTTAAGTGTAGTAACAACTACCTTAAAGGTCTTTTATATATTTTACTTATTTATTCTCTGTTTATTTATTATTTTTCTACTTACTTAAAATTAGTTTAAATCAGATAGTATCTCTTGTAGTACTGATTTTGCATCATTTTTTATAAATTGTTCCTCAACTTCATAGTATTCACAATCTATAAATCTCTCTATCTTTTCTACCTCTTCAACTTCTCCATCTATAGCAAATAATACTGCTGTTGATTCTTTTATATCATTTACAGAAAGTTCATTTATTATTTTTCCTTCTGATTGTATTTCAGACTTTATCTCTACACCTATAGAATCTCCTGCTTTTTTTAAAGATTCTATACACTCATTATTATTCGCCACTACAACTATTATCTTATTCATAACTTTTACCTCTATTTCGTATTTGCTGGTATTATTTCTATCCAATAATTATCTGGGTCTGCTATAAAGTATATTCCCATTTCCTTATTTTCATAGCATATACATCCCATTTCTTTATGTAAATTATATGCACCATCAAAGTCTTCAACTCTAAATGCTAGATGGAATTCATTATCTCCTAAGTTATAAGGTCTATCCCAATCTCTTAACCAAGTTAACTCTAACTTGTGTGTACTCTCTCCATCTCCTAAGAATACTAATATAAAACTGCCATCCTCTGCTACTGTTCTTTTAGTTTCAACTAGTCCAAGTGCATTTTTGTAAAATTCTAAACTTTTTTCAAGGTTTAATACATTAAAATTATTGTGACAAAATTTAAATTTCATAATTCATCTCCTTAATATTAATTTAAGTATAAACTACCATTAATTAGATATAAAATCAAGTAATCCAATTTTATCCAATATGTTCTTTTTTATATGTAAATATTCATTAATAAATTCTCTCATTGTATATCCTAATTTATTAACAATCATTTCTATATTTTCTAATACTTTCAAACACTTGATAACTATATAATTTTATTTTTATGAATAAGTATTTTATATAGTTTCATCAAATAGTATTTTTCCTAATTCATTGTTTATAAGCTTTAATTTATCTAAATTACTTATATCATTTAAATCTATTATTGATTTTATATTATTAACTATTATGCTATTTTCTAAATCTTCTTCTTTCCTTATTTCTATTAACCCCTCTATAATACTTTCTCTATTCAATACTATCATTTTATATCATACTCCCAATAAATTTTATTAAGATTATGTCCATGGTAATTTATTTTAAACATATACTTTTAGATAGCTATAATTTTGTTTAAAGTATAAAAAATTCGTTTCGCTCAAAAACATCATGTTTTTCTTATACATAAAAAAGCCGTCTAATTAATAGACCGGCTTTTTATTATATTAAGCTATCTTAGCTGAATTTTTATCTTTTAATCTTTCCATACTTTCTTTATTCGCTTTAGTCATACCTGTAGCTGCAGTTATAAGTAATGTAAATGCTAATGCTACACATACTAGTACTCCTATCCAAGTTGCATTATATCCAAAATTCCCAACAAATACTCCAAATAATGCTGATCCAATACAGAATCCTAGTGCAAAGTTTAAGTTAATTAAACCTAATATCGATCCATATTCTTTATTACCAAAGAATGTACCTACCATATAAGCTGGCGTCATCATGTAAACAAACATTGCTAGTCCTTTTAAAATTGAGTGTGCATGTGCAAATAATGGTGAAGTTCCAGCCATTAATAATGCAACTCCCGATGCCATAACTGCTATTGCTCCTATTGCTAAAGTTTTTATAGCACCTAATTTATCAAATAATATACCGCCAACTAAATTTCCAAATAATGATGCTAAAGCAAATAATGAACCTGTTGTAGCTATTACAGATGCTGATAATCCTAATTCACCTTGGAAGTACGCTGCATATTGTACTGAATAAGCAGATACATATATACCTACGAAGAATAATCCCATTCCCATCATCCAGAAGTACTTATTTTTTTGAGCTTCTTTTAATGTATATGATATATCTACCGAATTTGTTTTTTCTTCTTTTTGTTGAGCTTTACCTCTAACTATTTCACTTTCATTCTTAGGCATTCTTATCATAAATAATGTTATTGGAATTATAGCTATTAGTGCTACTAAACCAAATGTAAAGTATGAGTGAGCATAACCTCTTGAGCTTATAGTTCTCACAACTAATTGTTGTAAGAATATGTTACCTATAGATCCACCTGCATATGCTATTCCCATTGCTTTACCTTTACTTGTCTCATCAAACCAAGCGTTTATTAACATTGGTACACCTATACCTGCCACTATACTTGCTCCAACTTGAACTACCCCTGCTATTGCATAGAATTGCCATAACTTCTCAGCTATAGAGAATGTCATAAATCCACAAGATAGTAATATCCCGCCTATTAAGTATAATATCTTTGTATTTACTTTACGATATATACCACCTATAAACGGACCTATTAATGCTGGAACTATTGTGCCAATTGTGAATATTAATGAAAATTGAGATAGTGTAAATCCTTTCGCTTCCATTACTGGATACATATATAATGCTTGTGTATTTGCTACTATACAATAAGGTATAGCTTGTACAAGCATACACGCTATAACCATTAACCATCCAGTGGCTATTTTTTTATTTTTTCCTATTGTTGAATTATTCATCAAATTTTCTCCTCCTATTGATGTCATTTACTATTTTATATTATGAGTAAAGCTGATTTCCTATTTTTCCTATTCCTTACTTAATTTTATTTATATTTTATTTAATTTATTTATTTTTTATTTAATTTTTTCTTATGAAAACTATTTTCTAATTTGTTAAATTAATAATAACATACTTTATCCATTCATTTCTAAGAAAAACAGAGCATTTTAAAGAAATCATGAATTCCTTTTTTCCTTTTAAGTAATTTAAATTTGTATATTTTATAATTATTCTTAATATTCCAACTTAAAATACTAATTAACTCATTATAATATTTATAATAAAATGATATAATATATATCTAATTAGCTACCAAAAGGAAAATATGTATTTCTTAGGAGGACATCAAAGTTGAAAAATATAACATTCGGAAACTTAATAGAAAAATTACTATATATTTCAAATCAAAAGAAAAGTAGTTTAGCAAAATTTATAGGATATGATGTATCTTATATTAATAAATGGATACTATCTACATATTTACCTAGCTCAAAACGAATAAATGAAATATGTAAAAATATCTCAGATTTCATACTTGACTCTTTAGATGAATCAAGTTTAATTAATTTAATTGATTACTTTGAAATACCAGCTGATAGCAGTAAAGAGTTCATTGGTGAATTTATTGAAACTATGTTAAAAGAAGTTTATATTGACACAGTTAATATAACTAATAAATCTGTTCAAAATTTACCAAAAAGTACACATTCTGAAGAATATTATAATAGCTTCTCTATGGTAAAACCTAACATTATTTACAATACTTTTTTTAATGAGTTAAATAATATGGCAGATAAAGAAGACTCTTTAGAAATATTAGTTTCTTTAAGCTTAATGTATCTAAACCATAAGGATAAAATAACTTTGTCTGACTTAAAGGAGATTTTACATAGAATAAGTAAAAAAACAAATGTAAAAATTAGCTTTTTAATAGGCTTTGGTGGAGATGATAACGAAGATGATGTTATAAATACATTACTTGGTATTAATTTAATCGCTAGTTATCCATGTTTAAACTTTAAAATTTATAATTGTAAGGTTAAATCAAATACTGTAGCCTTTGCTATAAAGGATAAATTCTTATCTACAAATATATTCTTTGAAGAAGGTGAATGTTTATTTAGTACAAACTCAAAGGATAGACGCTTAGTTGAAGAATTTTATTCTAATATAAAATATACACTAAAGAATAAAGGAAATCTTTTATTCTATAGAAAAGAGGCTTCTTCAATGATTGAAGACCAAACTTATATACAATATATAATGAATAATGATTTAAGATGTTTACTAGGTTCTATTAACGAATTCTTTATGCCACCAGATTTATTTATGGAAATTGCAGAAAGATTATTTGGTCATAACCAAAAAATAATTAATGAACTAAAGAAGATTAACTTATTCCTTCACAATGTAACCTATAAATCAAAACTAAAAGTTCTTATTCATGAATCAGAGCTTAGAAAATATATGTCATCTGGAAAACTACACTTTTTCAACACTCCAGTAACTCTTACATTTAAGGAAAGAGAAAGACATATAGAATATATGGAAAAAATCCTTAATGAATCAAATGATGTGGAAATAAGACTTGTTGATGGTGATTTGGTTGACGATTTTAAAAATAAAGAAAATCCTTCACTATATCTATCAAGAAACTTAAAATTTACAAAGGTTTATCCTGAATCTGGTAAAAATTATTACTTTATAATTAGTGATAATGAGTTTAAGGGTATGTGTACTGACTTATTTGACAAGCTTTGGAATGCTAGAACAGACATTATTATAAGTAACAAAGATGAAATATTAGATAGAATTGCTAAATCCATTAGCTATACTAGACTTATAAGTGAGAGTTTCGGCGAAAATATAGAATAAATTTAATATTTAAATTTTATAATGAAGTATTATTTAAATAGCCCATTTATCTATGCGTAAAATAAAAAAGCTGGATTTCGCAATGCGATAACCAGCTTTCTTATTTTTTCTACTTTTTATTAAGCTTAGAATAAATTCCATTCTTTTCTACAAGTTCTTGATGAGTTCCTCTCTCTTCTATACCATTTTCAGTTAAAACTATTATTTCATCTGCATTCTTTATTGTAGATAACCTATGAGCAACAACTAAATTAGTTCTATTTTTACCTAATTCCTCTAATGATTTTTGTATTTCATTTTCTGTCACATTATCTAATGCTGATGTAGCCTCATCTAGTATCATAATTGGAGGATTTTTTAAAAATATCCTAGCTATAGAAACCCTTTGTTTTTGACCTCCAGATAACTTAACTCCTCTTTCTCCTATATATGTATTATATTTATCAGGAAGAGTCATTATAAAATCATGTATTCTAGCTTTTTTACAAGCATCAATTATCTCTTCATCACTTGCATCAGTTTTACCTATAGTTATATTTTCTTTTATAGTTCCTGTAAATAAGAAAACATCTTGAGCTACAACACCTATATTTTCTCTAAGTGATTTTAAACTTACATCTTTAATACTTATTCCATCAATTTTTATATCTCCACTATCAAAATCAAAAAATCTTGGTATCATATTACATAATGTAGTTTTTCCTCCACCAGATGGACCTACTAGTGCTACAGTTTTTCCTGCTTCTATAGATAGACTAAGATTTTTAAATACTTCATTGTCATCTTCATAAGTAAATGATACATTCTCTATTTCTATGTTTCCTTTTATATTTTCTAGCTCTATTGGATTTTCTGGTTCTTTCTCAGTTTCTTCATTTATTATTTCCATAAATCTTTCAAATCCAGTCATTCCATTTTGATATTGCTCGGTAAAGTTTATTAATTTTCTAAGTGGTTGTATAAACATCTTTACATATAGTAGATATGCAGTAAAATCACCTATAGTTATATATCCCATATATGTAAAGTATCCTGCTACAATTAAAACTATTAATTCTAATATATCTATAAGTAAGAACATTCCAGAGAAGTATTGTGCCATTACCTTATAGGCTCCTTCTCTAGCTTTTTTAAATATCTGATTAGATTCATTAAACTTTTCTAATTCCTCTTTTTCAGTACAAAATGATTTTGTAACTTTCATACCAGCTATACTATTTTCTAATGTAGCATTTACATCTCCTGTTTTCACTCTAGTTTCCTTAAATGCTTTATTCATTCTTTTCCTTTGACTTATTGCATAGATAACTATTATAGGTAATATTGTAAATACAATTAGTGTAAGCTCTACATTTATACCTATTAAAATAAAGAATGAACCTAAAAACATTACTATAGATATAAATAAATCTTCAGGTCCATGGTGCGCAAGTTCTGATACTTCCATAAGGTCATTTATTATTCTAGACA
The DNA here is from genome assembly GCF_958366745.1 of uncultured Romboutsia sp. Classification (NCBI taxonomy): domain Bacteria; kingdom Bacillati; phylum Bacillota; class Clostridia; order Peptostreptococcales; family Peptostreptococcaceae; genus Romboutsia; species uncultured Romboutsia sp. Next base: position 7,787 of record NZ_CATXCO010000016.1, on the reverse strand, counting down.
TTATTACACCAGTTTTATTGTTGTTAAAATATGAATTAGGTAACTTTTGAAGATGTGTAAATACATAACTCCTCATATCACCTTGCATCCTTACACCAACAACATGACCCCAATATTGCATAAAGTAATTTAGTCCTGCCTTTATTATAAATATAACTAATAATGTTATAGCAAAAACAATTAACATCCTAAGGTCTTTATTAGGAACAACATCATTCATTATACTCCTAGTTATCAGAGGATATACTAAATCACATAAAGCCACTGTAAATGCTGCTAACATATCTAGCATAAATAACTTTTTATACGGCTTATAGTACTTTATAAATTCTTTAATCATAACTTTTCTCCTTTCATTTGCTATTTATATATATGTTTTAATTAAATACTTAATTAAGTAAAGTTATTAATTTATATTATTTAAAAGTGCCATAGATAATAAAAGTATTTTATAATGTAGAATTATTATTAGAACGTATATATTATAGAGTTTATCTACGATATATAATACTACATTACATTTTAAATACATAATTCATTCTTATATTACTTAAAAAAATATATTTTACTCTATAAATATATATCTTTTTAAGTGCTACTTTAAACAAATTTTGACTTAGTAAATAAAATTTCTATAAACAACTCTAATTAACTATACTATTTCTTTATAGAAAAAGCTGTAGATATTATCTACAGCTAAAAATATTATATTATTCAATTTCATACATACTAGATCGTGCTGAAGCTTTTATACAACTTCCAATTAAAGCACCTACTATAGCTGGTATTATCCAGTTAAATCCAAATGTTGCAAGAGGAAGCTTTGTAGTAAAAGGTGCAACTTGCCAAAGACTATTAGCTACACTCAATAAACTTACAACAAACGTTGCTAATGCTGCACCCTTAAATGCATTATCATTTTTAATATTTTCAGATACCAATGTCATTATTACTAGTACCATAAGTACAGGATAAACTATTTCTAATATTGGACCTGAAAATTTTATTATAGTTCCAACTCCAAAATTAGATACTATTGCACTAAATACACATACTACTATTACAGTTATTTCATATTTTAATTTTCCATTAGTTATACTTGAAAAATACTTTCCTGTTGCTGAAGTTAATCCTATAGCTGTAGTTAAACAAGCTAGTGAAACTATAGCACAAAGAACTATTTTACCTGGATATCCAAATAATCCATTTGTTATAACTACCATTAAAGATGCCTTTGGTGTATTTACTCCATATGGATTTCCTGGAAGATTAGATAGTGTTGCTCCTAAATATGTAAGACCTCCATAAACTAACGTTAAAGCTATCCCTGCTACTAAGCCAGCTTTCATAGTTAACTTAACTTTATCTCTTGAGTTTATATATCCTTTTTCATGTATAGATGTAATTATAACTGTTGCAAGAGCTGCTGCTCCTAATGCACCCATAGTTAAATACCCTTGTGAAATCCCTTCTTGAAACGGATTATTTTCTATCATAGCTTCAGGGTTTAAATCTCCAATCGGAGTTATTATTCCTTTTATAATTAATATTGCTAAAACTATTAATAATGTTGGTGTTAGCACCTTACCTATTATATCTACAACCTTAGATGGTCTTATTGTTAATGCTAGTGTTAAACCAAAGAATATTATAGAAAAAATTACAGATGCCGTTATATTCATCTCACCTAAAATAGGTGTTATACCCATTTCAAATGTAGTTGCTGCTGTTCTCGGAATTGCAAGTAGCGGACCTATACATAATACTGCTGCTATCCCTATTAATTTCGAAGTATTTTTTCCTACTCTGTTTAATACTTTATCTAAGTCTCCCGAGCATTTTGCAGATGCTGCCATAACTAATAAAGCTAACCCTACATCAGCTAATACAAATCCGATAAGGGATACTATCCAACTTTGCCCAGATACAAGACCTAAGTATGGAGGAAATAATAAATTTCCTGCACCAAAGAACATTGAAAATAGTGCAAATCCTATAACTGCAATATCTTTACTCTTATTTTTCATCTTTTCCCCACCCCTTCTTTTCTTAATTTTCTAAATATTTATAATATTTATAATATATTGTATGCACTTCCATTTCCCCTGTCAACTTATTTGCATACAATATATTATTTTTTATCTAACCTTATAAATTCATATCTTCTAATCCCTCATAAGTTTATTGGTTTTATTGATTAAAATGATATATTACTATAAGTAGTTTTTTTAATTCATCATATATTTCTCTAAAACCATTTATTAACTTTGTCTATCTTTTCTTAACTTGACTATTTTTTTCTTTATACTTATTTCTTTATATTTTTTTACTAATTCCTCGCCTTTATAGTTAAGTATATCTACATATGAACATAAATCTTGAACTTCAACAACACCTATATCCTCATTATTTATACCTGGTAAATTGCTAAAAGCTCCAACTATATCGATAACTCTTATTTTCTTTTTCTTTCCTGCATTTATATATATTTTCGTTACTTCACTATGAATATTTTTCTCTATTATTTTATTTTTTCTATTTTTCAAAACTTCCTTGGATTTCTTTTCAAACTTTATTTTTCCTTTAGCTATATCGTCTATTTTTAACTCTTCAAGAACTTTTATTTCATATCCAAGGTATGCTTCTATTTCGTTAATATATTTATCATCTTTATCAGTAAAAATAGTTATTGCTTTTCCATAGCTATCTTTTCTACCAGTTCTACCAATTCTATGAATATAATTTTCTTTATCTCGTGGAACATCATAATTTATTACTAAAGATATATCATCAATATGTATACCCCTAGCAGCCACATCTGTACTTATAAGTATATTAAACTTATTATTTTTAAAGTCCTTAATCACAAATATTCTTTTATCTTGAGACATATCTCCATGAAGTTCTTCAACTAAAAAACCATCTTTTTTCATATTTTCATACAATTTTTTAACTTTATCTTTTGTATTACAGAATATTATTAAAGATGTTGGATTCTCCATATAAATTATACTCTTTAAATTTTTATATTTGTCATTTTCAGATGATTTTATTTTATTTTCAATTATTTGCTTATTATCAAATACATTATTATATTTTATATCTAATATATTAGATACTTTAAGGTATTTATCACATATGTATTGTATATCATCATCTATAGTTGCAGAAAATAATCCTTTTGCACTCTTTTTAGGTATCTTATTTAATATAAATTCCATATCTTCTATAAACCCTTTATTAAGCATCTTATCTGCTTCATCTATTATAAAATACTTAATATCATCTAAGTTTATTGTATTTCTTCCTATATGGTCGATTATTCTACCTGGTGTAGCAACTACAATATGCACTCTTTGTTTTAGTTCTCTTATTTGTTCCTTTATAGGTTGTTTACCAAATATTGCACTACATCGTATCTTTTTTAACCTTCCTATATTAGAAATTTCATCCTTAACTTGAAGTGCTAACTCTCTAGTAGGTACTACTATAAGAGCTTGTACGTTATTATTTTCTATATCTATATTCTCACATATTGGAATTCCAAAACTTGCAGTTTTACCACTTCCTGTCTTAGATTTTACTATAACATCCTCTTTTTTCAATAACCTAGGTATAACTTCCTCCTGTACCTTAGAAGGTATTGTATAATTTAAATTATACAAAGCTTTTATTATATATTTATCTAAATTGAAGTCTTCAAATTTTTTATTCATCTATTACCATCCTTGTATTTTTATTAAAATTTAATATTTTAGTCTTTATCTATATTACCAAAATATCTATTTTTTATTAAGCTATAATTTATATTACCTAATCAAAAATTCGCTACGCTCATATCGCCAACGATATGACACTCGCTACCGCTTCGGTCACATCCGTTGCTCAAAATATTATTTTTTACGTTTCTGAAGTTATTGATATTATTTATATTTATAAGTTATCCAAAAAAATTTCATATCATAATTTCCTTGTACGTAAAAAAGAGACAATCCCATATTATGAGATAGCCTCTTTTATGTATAGCAAAATCTGATTACTTTGTATTAATAGTTGTACCTGTAGAACCAAATCCACCTTCGCCTCTAACAGTATCATTTACTTCATCAACTTCTACAAAAGTACAGTTATAAACTCTTCTTAAAACTCCTTGAGCTAATTTAGTGTGTTTTGGTATAGTTATTTCGAAGTCTTCTTCATTTTTAAACATTATACCAAGTTCACCTCTATAATCCATATCAACAGTTCCTTCAAATACTGTTATATCCGCATTAGTTCCCGAAGTTGTTGGAACACCCTTTACAGTTATTCCAGACTTATTTTTTATTTGTATACCCCACCCTTGTGGTATTTCAAATATTAATCCTGTTTTAGCTATTCCTTTTTTTCCGCCTGATACAGTTATATCTTCACATGTGAATAAGTCAAACCCACTATCTGTTGGATGAGCAAACATTGGTATTACAGCATCTTTATTTATTTTTTTCACGTTCATTATCATATCAATTTCTCCTTTTATCCCACCTCATACATTACTATATCATGGTTATTTAACGACTTATTTACATCTATAACCCTTTGATTAGAAGAACCTCTCAACATAATAGATAAATTTTTCTTATCCTCTTCAAATTTTCCATCCACTAGTACATCTACATACTTAAATATCTCCATTTGAGTATAATCAAAATCCTCAACTACATATCCAGTCCATAAGTATATCATTTTTTCTGGGTAAACTTTCTTAAATTGTTTACAAAGTTCTATAACACCTTTAACATTTTGAGGGCAAAGAGGCTCTCCTCCTAATATAGCTAAGTTTCTTTTTATGTTGTTTTTATTTATATTATCTAAGATGTACTTTAAATCACTATTTGTAAATTCTTTTCCACCATTAAAATCCCATGTTTCAACATTAAAACATCCTTTACAATGATGTGGACAACCTTGTGTCCATAGTGACATTGTTATACCAACACCATTTGCTATATCATTATCTTTTATCTTAGAAAACCTCATATAATCACTTCCAATCTTATAAATGTAGAACTCTTTGTCCAATTTCTTGCGTACGGCCTTTACCCCACATATTAGATCCTATATATCCACAAGTTCTTCTCATAACTTGCATTTCTTCTTTTTCTCTGTTACCACAATTTGGACAATACCACTCTAAGTCATTGTCTAATAATATTTCACCTTCATATCCACACTTAAAACATACATCTGGCTTAGTGTTTATTTCAGCATACTGTATATTATGGTAAATATAATTTATTATTTGTTCTACTGCAGTTAAGTTTTTACTCATATCTGGTACTTCAACATAACTTATACATCCACCTAAACTTATATCATGGAATTGAGACTCAAATTGTAATTTAGAGAATGCATCTATTTCCTCTGTTACGTGAACATGATATGAATTTGTATAATACATTCTATCTGTTACATTTTTTATTTCTCCAAACTTTTGTTTATCTATTCTACAGAATCTTGAAGTTAAACTTTCTCCCGGAGTACCATATAATCCAAATCCAAGACCTGTTTCTTTTTTCCATTTTTGACATGTATTATTTAAGTGATGCATTACTTTTAGAGCAAACTCTTCTCCTTCTTTAGTTGTATGAGATACTCCAAGCATTGCTTGAGTCATTTCATATACCCCTACATATCCTAATGAAAGAGTTGAATATCCATCTTTTAATAATGAATCTATTTTTTCACCTTTTTTAAGTCTTGCTATTCCTCCATGTTGCCAATGTATTGGAGATACATCTGATGTTGTCCCTAATAATAGGTTATGTCTAACCATTAAGGCTTCTTTACAAAGTTCTAATCTTTCATCTAAAATTTCCCAGAACTTGTCCATATCTTTATTAGCAGTTAAAGCTACTTGAACTAAGTTAAGACTAATAACTCCTTGATTAAATCTACCATACCATTTATGATTACCATTTTCATCCTTCCATGGAGAAAGATGACTTCTACAACCCATTGGTGGGAAAGTACTTCCTTCATAATTTCTTCTCATTATTTTAGCACTTTGGTAATCAGGAACTAATCTTTTTGTATTACACTTAGCTGCTAGCTTTGTAATATAATCATACTTACCACCTTCTAAGCAGTTATGCTCATCTAACAGATATACAAGTTTAGGGAATTCTTCTCCTATTTGTTGACCTTTGTGATTTTTCATTCCTTCTAATCTTTGATTTATCATTTCTTCACATATTAAAGCCATTTCTCTTTCATATTCATGACCTTCTTCAATTTCTAAATATATAGTAGAAAATGGTGATTGACCATTACTTGTATGAAGAGTTGATAATTGATATCTTATAGTCTGTATACCAGACTTTAATTCTTCTAACATTCTATCTTCTGCCAGTTCATGTGCCATTTCTTCAGAGTACTTTTCTTTATATTTATTGAAATACTTATTATAAGAAACTCTTAAAAATGGTGCTATATGTCTAATTGTTATAGTATTTCCACCATATTGACCACTAGCTATTTGAGCTATTATTTGAGTAACTATAGTACAAGCTGTACTAAATGACTTTGGTGACTCAACTAATTTATTATTTATTACCGTTCCATTTTGAAGCATATCTTCTAAGTTTATAAGCATACAATTGTGAATTGATTGCATTGCATAATCCATATCGTGATAATGAAGTACACCCTCATCGTGAGCATGAACTATATGAGCTGGTATTATCTTTCTTCTCGATATATCTTTAGACACTTCACCTGCTATCAAGTCTCTTTGTGTTGAAGCTAATATACCATTCTTATTAGAATTTTCATTTATTACTTCTTCATTAGTTTTATTTAAAAGACCTATTATACTGTCATCCGTAGTATTTACTTCTCTTTTAAATGATTGTACTGCTCTGTATCCTTCATAAGCTTTTGCTGTTAACTCATGCTTATATTCTATTAATTTGTTGTATACCATGTTCTCAACTTGATATACAGTTGGAGAATTTTCTTTTTCAAAACAACTTATTTCTATTTCATCTGCTATTTTTTTAGCTATTTCTTCTTCATATATTCCGCTTCCATATTTCATAGCTTTAAGTATTGCATCCTCTATTTTACATTTATTAAATTTAACAATACTTCCATCTCTTTTTATTATATTTAAGTTCTTGACCATAAAAATACTCCTTTTAACACTTTATTATCCCTAAAATTTTGTAAAATAAAAATAATATTTTTAACAAAATCTTACTTTTATTTCACAAAATCCTATTGACTTTTCTTACTATATATGAATCATTTTTTCAATCCTTAAGCACCATATGTAGTATCACATCAGTTATTGTATACTATATATAGTGGACTATCAAGCATTTTTTAAACGCTAAAATTTTATTTTTTTGTCAATACTTTTGACAATATTTTTTATATTTTAATTTATAAAAATCTATTTCATTTTTATAAATTAATAAGTATAATAGAGTTTTTATTTAAATTTAAATATTATTGTTTTCAAATAAAAATGTAGATATGAATTAATTCATACCTACATTTTTATCTATGCTTCTTCTACTATTTTTTTATTATCTTTTTTTGTTAACTTTGATTTATTATACTCTTTTATTGCAACATCACTATAATAAGTAGATATTGCAAATATAGATATTATTGATCCATATGTTATTGATAAATCTGTAAATGTAAGATGTTCTTTTTCGTATCCATTTCCTTCTGGAGCTTCTATATCTTGTGGTTTTATATGTTGAGCAACATATGTTAATGTATTTGTAACCTTTGTA
>NZ_CATXCO010000015.1:0-24616 GCF_958366745.1 uncultured Romboutsia sp. | reverse complement strand
AGTTAATATACCATGTCCTTTTCTAATTGTCAATATTATTTTTATTTTTTATTTCAGTATAAATAATCCTTAAATTTCAATGTTTTTAATATAAATATCTATATCTGTGTTTATATTAATATTTATAAAGTTTAGTATCGCTAACTTATCTTTTAATTTATAAAATTTAATTATTTGATATTTAGTTTTAAACAAAACCTTAACTTTTAATATTCCTATTTATATAATTTACAATATATCTTAACTTACTCATAAATTAAGGGGAAACTTATATATTTAATATATTTAAATAAAAAATTTCCGATTTACTAGATACAATTTTTTATATGATACCATTTTATAATTTTCTTCTTTTAATTTACTTGCTACTTATTTATCTAATATCAATATACAATCCCCCTATAACTAAAATTTCTCTATTTATGATAACCAATTTTATAAAGTTATCGTAATTTTCTAATTCCATATCTTATTTAATGGCTACTTTATTTCCTAGCACCAGTAGCTGTGATTAACATGTATAAATTTCAGTATAGTTATTGTTTATTTTTATCATTCTAACAAATATTAATAATATTTTTATTTCTTAATATTAAAATTACGTTTTAGCCTATAATATATCTTTTTTTTATGATATTATATATAAATTATAATCACAAAATACTAATGCATAAGGAGATGAACAAATTTGATAAAAATAGGAGATTTTAATAAGCTTGAAGTTAAAAGATCTACTGATTTCGGTTATTTTTTAGATGGAAAAACTAATAACTCAAAAGACGATATACTTCTTCATAAAAGATTAATCGGAAAAAATGAAGTTAATGTTGGAGATACAGTTAATGCATTTATATATATAGACTCTGAAGGCAGAAAAGCTGCAACTTTAATACCTCCAAAAGCTAAAGTAAATGAAGTTGCTTACTTAAAGGTAGTTGCTCATACTAAAATAGGAAGCTTTATAGATATTGGATTACAAAAAGATATCCTAGTTCCTTTTAAAGCTAAGACTTACGATTTAGAAAAAGGACATAGATATTTATTCTATATATACTTAGACAAAACAGGAAGACTTGCAGCTACCACTGATATAGATCAATATCTAACTACAGATCATAACTATAATATTGGTGATAGTGTAGAAGGTATAGTATATGGATTCCAAACTAATAACTCAGCTATGGTATGTGTTGATAATAAATATGCTGGTGTTATACTTCATAATGAATATTTCACTGAATTAAATATAGGAGATAAATTAACTTTAAACGTTATAAATATTTATGAAGATGATAAGCTTGGATTATCACCTAGACAAAGCAGAAAAGAAGAATTAGATATATTAGAGAAATCTATAATGAACTATTTAGAAGGTGCTGATGGACATATGAGATTTAATGATAAATCTACTCCTGAAGAGTTAGTTACTGTATTTAATACTAGTAAGAAAAATTTCAAAAGAGCTTTAGGAGTTCTTATGAAAAAAGATTTAATATATCAAAATGAAAATGGAACATATTTAAAATAAATAAAAATAAGGATTTCATTATTTGAAATCCTTATTTTTATTTATTTCTTAGAATTCTTCCAATCTTTTGCATACTCATCAAATAATTCATTTATTCCTTTACCAATTTCAACATATTGCTCATCATATAAATTTGCAAGAGATACGCGTATAGACCAAGATGGCCCTTCAAACCCACTACCATTTAATAGTACTATTCTATGTTTTTCTGCTAACTCGAATAGAAATTCTATAGAATCTCTTTTTGTTTTTAAATATTGTGCAAACTCTTCGCCATATTTCATTCTAGCCCATACTAATAAGTCATATTCATCATAGTAATTAGTGCTATATGAATCATTTTTAAGAGGTAATCCTATTAAGTTTTCATATAGTAATTCTTTACGTTGCTTACATATTTTTTTAGTTTGCTCTTTATATTTTAAGCCTTGATTTAACATACCAAATATAGAGAATATAGCCATTTGAACTTGTTGCGGTGTTGATAATCCTGCTGTATGATTTAACGCAACTTGCCTACTATCTGCGACTATTCTATCTATAAATGAAAGTTTTTCTACTTCATTAGTTAATGAAGCATATCTTATTCTTATTCTTTCTTTTTCTTGAGAAGAGTGATTTGCTATACGTTTATTATATACATTATCTTTAGCTAAAGCTATTACACCAAGTCTCCATCCTGTAGCTCCAAAATATTTAGAATATGAGTATACGCCTAATGTATTGTATGGCATTGTAACCATTAAAGATTTAAACTTATCGCAAAAAGTCCCATAAACATCATCAGTTACTATCATTAAATCAGGATTATGCCCTTTAACTATTTGTTTTAAATAATACATTCCTTCTTCATTTATAGCTACTGATGGTGGGTTACTTGGATTAACTACACAAAGACATTTTATACTTTGATCCTTTAATTTATCAAGTTCTTCTTTAGGATATTGCCATGTATGACGTCCTTTATCATTCATCTCTGATGCATATATATATGTTACATCAAAGTTGTATCTAGGAAGCTTTGGTATATCTAAGTACGGTGTAAATATAGGTACCATAAGTGCTATCTTATCACCTTCATTCATTAAACCATTAGCTTTCATAGAATCAAATATATAACACATAGCTGCAGTGCCACCTTCTACTGCAAATATATCATGAGTGTCTGTTTCAGGGTCTCCACCCATTTCTTTTATTAAATATTCTCTTACTATTTTCTCTATATGGACTAGCATTCTATCTGGTACTGGGTAGTTATCTCCTATTATTGCATCAACTAATTCAAATACCCAGGCATCTGGCTCAAATCCATGTTCTCTTATGCCGTATTCTATTACTTCTTCTAGTAGATCAATACCACCAGCATCTTTATTATTTTTACAGTATTCTTTAAATCTATTATATATACCTTTTTTAAATGGCATTCCTGCTAAATCCCCATCACACCAGACTCTTTGTGTTTCATCTACAGCAAATTGACCTAATGTAAAAAATGCTCTTCTTGGAGTTGCCGCTGTCCAGTTAGGATTTCCTCTACCTGCATTAAGCATCTGATCTGTACTTTTCTCTTGTGATTTTTTTGCTATATGTATTAATTCTTCTTTTATTTCAAATGGACTTAATAGCTTTACTTTTTCAATCATTTCTTTTCTATTTTTATTATCCATGACAAACTCCTTTCATATAATAGTCTAATTTTTGCATTTAGGTAAAATAATATGACTCATTAGATGTTGTACAATCCATCTCACATTTTATTCTTGCTTAATTTTTACATCTTTCAAGTCTATTATTCACTTATTAGTTTCAATTCATTTTGTATTAAATTTCCTATTTACATAAAATAAAAACCACTCTTCATAATATATTCTAATAATATATCCCTCGACATTTTACATTTTCATTTCCCAAGAAATAACTATATTTCTTATAATCCTCTTTTTCTTAACAATATAAATAAATTAAATGAAAAAATCACCTAATAATGTATATTAAGTGATTTTTTCATTTAATTTATTTTATTATTTCTTTTATAACTCTGTAGAAATTTTTATAACATATTTTCTCTATGTCTTCTTTAGAATAACCTCTCTTTTCCAATACGCTTATTATATTTTTAGCTTTTGTAGTATCTTCAAGGCCTCTAACTCCATACGTATAGGTATTTGCATAATGCTTTAATGTATCTGCATTTAAATATTCAGCAAAGTCAAATCCTAAACCTATATGATCAATTCCCATTACCTCTACCATATGATCTATATGATCTACTAAATGTTCTACTGTTCGTTTTTCTAAATCTGAGCTTACAAACTCTTCATATGAATTTACTCCTACTACACCATTTCGTATAGCAATTTCCCTTAACTGATCATCTGTAAGATTTCTAGGAACATCACAAAGACTTCTACAATTTGAGTGTGATGCTATAAATGGTTTTGTTGCTACTTTACATATATCCCAAAAAGTTTTTTCATTGGTATGAGATACGTCCAATATCATACCTAGTTCTTCCATTTTTTTTATAAGCTTAGCTCCATCTTCAGTTAAACCTCTATCAATATTTCCCTTTGCTCCTGTTGCTAATTTATTTTCCTCATTCCAAGTAAGACTTGCATGTCTAACACCAAACGAATATAGTTTTTCTACATCATCTATATTATCATCTATCGCCTGTAAACCTTCCATACCTATTAATATAGCTATTTTATTACTTTTCTTAGCTATATCAAAATCTTCACTTTTCTTAACTATATGCACTATATCATCGCAATCCTTTATTTCTTCTTTTATTTTACTTAATATTTGTGTAGTTCTATATTTAGGATTTTTATCATAAGGTGGATCTACCCAAACAACAAATATACCTCCATTTATATCTGACTCTTTAAATTTATTTAAGTGATAATTCCTCATAATATCTCGTTCTCCCTCTAGCCTTTTTCTAGCTACATGAGTCCATATATCACAATGAGCATCAAATATCATATAATCTCTCCTTTTTTTGCATTGTTGATTTAAATTATATACCATTAATATTATTTTAGCTATTATACATTTAAATAAATTAATTTTTTAATCTTCTAGAAACTAGTATATTAAAGTTACATATAATGTTATAATACCATTGCTATCATTTAAATGGAGGTTTTTTATGAATATTAATAAATTACTTAAGTTTTCTTCAGATGCCGGAAAGTTAATGTTACAAAGCGGTGGAGAAACTTATCGAGTTGAAGAAACTGTATCTAGAATATGCCAATCTTTTGATGTTGATGAAGTTGAGGTATTTGCTTCCCCAACTGCGGTTATGATTTCTATATCATTTAATGGAGAAATTCATTCTATCGTAAAAAGAATAAATTCTAGGGGAATAGACTTAAATATGGTACATAATATAAATTCTTTATCTAGAGAAATATATCAACATAGACCTAGTATTGATGTTTGCGAAGAGAAATTAAAAGATATTTGCAGATCTAATTCTTACTCTTTAATCAAAAATTTATTTTTCGCTGGAGTTTCTACTTCCACATTTACAATACTATTTAATGGTGGGATTAGAGAGTTTTTATGCGCATTTTTCATAGGAGTTTTCACTAAGTTAGTATCTACAAACCTAGAAAAATCTAACTTAAATGATTTTTTTATAAACATAATTTGTGGTGGCCTTGTAGCTATTTCTTCCATAGTATGTCTGCATTTTGGGATAATCAAAGATTTAGATAAGTTAATAGCTGGAAGTATAATGCTATTAGTTCCAGGCCTTGCACTTACAAATTCTATTAGAGATTTATTAGAGGGTCAACTAGTGTCTGGTCTCACTAGAGCTGCTGAAGCATTTTTTGTAGGTCTATCCGCAGCTATTGGAACTGGTTCTATCCTCCATATTTATTTAAGATTAGGAGGTTTTTAATATGATAATTGAAGTAATTGCAGCATTTTTTGTTGCATATTCTTTTGGAATATTATTTAACATAAAAGGAAAATACTTAATAATTGCTGGTGGCGGTGGAGCTATTGGATGGTTTTTATATAAATTCTGTATGCAAATTGGTATTGCAGAAACTTCATCTCTTTTTATAGCATCTATCGGCTTTAGTATATATTGTGAGACTTGTGCTCGTTTATATAAAACACCTTCTACAATATTAAGTGTTTGCTGTTTAATACCTTTAGTTCCTGGTTATGGAGTTTATAATACTTTATATTCTTTCTTAAAAAAAGATTATATACAGGCTTTAGCTTATGGTTTTACTACTATATCTAATGCTTGCGCGCTAGCCTTAGGTGTAATATTTATATCTACACTTTATAGAAATCATACTTTAAATAAAATAAAAAAATTAAAAAGCATAAAAAGTTAAATAAAATATAAAAAACTCTAGCAATCACTAGAGTTTTTTATATTTTAAAACACGTACTTATTTAGTATGTATTTTAAGTTGATAAGAAATATATAATGTTTGTGGGAGTAAAACATTTCTAATGTTATTATTTAACTTTATCAGAAATATTATACACATTTTTATAAAATTCTTAATTATATGATTTTATTACAGAATTTATTTCTATAAATCTATATGCTTCTAAAATAAACTTCTTTTTTATTTTAAATAATGTGCATTTATTTTTAGCTAAACAACTCTTTTAACTTTTATTTAACTATATCTTTAAATTCACAATTTATTAGCTCCTGTAAATCAGTAGGTGCTAACTCAACTTGATATCCAATCTTCCCCGCACTAACTATAAGAGTACTAAGATCTATCGCACTTTCATTTACAAAAGTCTTATATATCTTTTTCATGCCTATAGGGGAACATCCACCTCTTATGTATCCAGTAAATTTATTTATATCATTCACATTAATCATTGCTACATTTTTCTCATTAGCTACTTTAGCAGCTTTTTTTAAATCTAGATTTTCATTTACAGGTATAACATAAACATAAATATTTTTACTAGAACCTTGAGCTACTAAAGTTTTATATACTTCACTCACATCTCTTCCTATTTGATGTGCAACTTCTACACCATCAATATGTTCACCTTTTTTTGTTTCATAAGATAATATCTTATAATCTATTTTATTAGAATCTAATATTCTCATTGCATTAGTCTTTACTTTTGACATACTCTAACCCTCTTACTATCATCTTAATTATTAATCTTATTTATAATCCGTTCTATTTTAAATATAAAAAGTCCTCTATTTAAATTTTTAAATAAGGACTTTTTATAAATAGCTATAATTTAAATCATTATAAAATACTTAGTTTCATATAAAGTATTTTTTATATCTCTCTTGTATAAGTCTTTAACCACTGCTTCTCTTCTTCATTTAGGTATGGTGAAATCTTATCATATACTTGTTTATGGTAATTATTTAAATAAACTTTTTCATCTTTTAATATAAGACTTTCATCTATAGCATCTAAATCAATTGGTGCAAATGTAATTACTTCAAAGTCCATAAATTGACCATATTCATTTTTCTCAGCTTTTCTAACTACTATTTCATTTTCTATCCTAATTCCATGAGAATTTTCTACATATACGCCTGGTTCATTAGTTGTAACCATACCTTCCTCTAATATACAACTATCATCTATATCTTCTCTTACCTTCCATCTAAATCCATTAGGACCTTCATGTACATTTAACACAAATCCGATTCCGTGACCTGTACCACATTTATAATCTACTCCTTCTTCCCATAATGGCCCTCTAGCAAGAATATCTAAATTATAACCTCTACATCCATATAAGAATTTAGCTTTTGAAAGTCTAATCATACCTCTCACAACATTTGTAAAGTCTTTTCTAACATTTTCAGGTATAGGTCCTAATGCTATAGTCCTTGTTATATCAGTTGTTCCATCAAAATATTGCCCGCCTGAATCTACTAAGAATAAATCTCTTGGCTCTAATTTATAATTACTTTCTTCTGTAGCACTATAATGCATCATAGCTGCATGATCTTTATACGCTGCTATAGTTGAAAAACTTGGCTCTATAAATTTATCTTGTTCTCTTCTAAACTCTTCTAATTTTTGTGTTGCACTAATTTCTGTTATTTCTATTTTTCCTATATTATTTTTTAACCAGTACATAAACTTAGTAAATGCTACTCCATCTTTTATATGACTATTTCTTATATTTTTTAATTCTATTTCATTTTTTATTGATTTAAATAATATAGATGGATTTCTTTCTTCTATTTTTTGAACATTAGATGGTATATTATTGTATATTGCATAATTTACTTTTGATGTATCTATTAAAACAACTTCATTCTCATCTATATTCTTTATAAACTCATATACTTCTTCATATCCTTTTATCTGAACATTTTCTTTACTTAATTCTGCTCTAATATCTTCACCTATCTTATTTTTATCAATAAATAAATAAACACTATCAATACTTATAACTGCATATGATAATACTACAGGATTTGATTTTACATCTCTACCTCTTATATTAAATAGCCATGCTATATCATCTAAAGATGCTAAAATATGAGTAGTAGCTTTTTTCTCTTTCATTACCGCTCTTATTCTAGATAACTTATCACTAAAACTTTCACCGCTATACTCAGTACCTAATAAAAATGCTTTTTCTGTAGGTAGTGAGCATCTATCTTCCCATATATCATTAACTAGGTCATATTTATATTCTATATTTATACCTTTGAAAGCTAATTTATTTGCAAGGCTTTGTCCTTCTTTTACAGACATTACTCTTCCATCAAATCCAAGAGTAGAGTTTTTAGGTAATTTTTCTAATAAATATTCTTCTATAGTAGGTACGCCCTCTTCTCCCATTTTAAATAGCTTTATACCACTATCTTTTAACTCCTGTTCTGCTTGTATAAAATATCTTCCATCAGTCCAAAGCCCAGCTTCGTCCATAGATATTATTAAAGTCCCTGCTGACCCTGTAAAACCTGACATAAATTCTCTAGACTTAAAATAATCACCTACATATTCACTTTGATGATAATCTGATGATGGAACTATATATGCATATATATTTTTTTCTTTCATTAAATCTCTTATATTCTCTATTCTTTGTTTTATCATAATATATGTACTCCTTTTCATAGTATTTTTATTTTATCTATGTCTATCTATATAGAAAATTAAAAATCTAAATTTATATATTTTATACCTATATAAATTTCTTTTTTCTCTTAAATTGTACTTCATTTACTTATTTTCACAGTATTAGAGTTAAATCATTTTTCTATTATTATATTTTAAATCTATCTCCTTATAATTATATTAACACTTTGTCTTATTCCTTTCCTTAAAATCCGAAAATATATTTTTTATATTCATCATAAAATTTTATTAATTCATAATATTTATATTCAAGTGATACTACTATATTATTTTCTATAATTGCATAATCTATTAATATATCTCCTTAAAATATATAAATAAAAAATTCGCTTCACTCATTTCGCCAACGATATATCCTTGCTACCGCTACGGATACATCCGTTGCTCAAAAATGTCATTTTTTACGTTTATAAAGTTATTGATATTACTTATATTCATAGGTTATCCTCAAATATACTTATGATATCATTTCCTTATACGTAAAAAAGAATGAGGCATTAAACCTCATTCTTTTATTATCTATATAAATGGATTATAAAATCTTGATCCATTTACTTTAACCATTGCTATAGATATAGCTACTATTATTAGCAGTATAACTATAAATATATAATCTATTTTCCCAAATTTTCTACTATTATACCAAGTACGCTTTTTATTGTTTCCAAAAGCTCTAAGCTCCATTGCTAAACTAATTTTATCTATTCTTTCTAAACTAGAAAATATTAGCGGCATAAGTATTGCAGCAGAATTTTTTATTCTCTTTGATAATTTTTCTTTACTTGATAAATCTATACCTCTTGCTTGTTGAGCAAATGATATATCTTTATAATCTCTTTGAACATCTGGTATATATCTAAGTGCAATTGATACTGTATATGCTACTTTATAACTTACACCTATCTTATTTAAAGATGCTGCAAACTCACTAGGGTCTGTTGTAAGTATAAATAAAAGCGCCATCGGTATTGTTGCAAAGTATTTTAATATTACATTTAGCTCATAAAATAATTGCTCTTTTGTAACTGTATAAGGACCTATCAAATGAAATAAGTCTGTTCTACTTCCATATATCTCTACTCCTTGATATGGCGAGAACACAAATATCAATAATGCATTTAATAATAAGAAAAATAATATAAAATAAAGTATAAAAGATACATCTTCAAACTTTATTTTAGATATTTTAAAGACTATTATTCCTGCTATAAATAGTCCTATTAAAACTCTTGTATCATATGTTATCATAGCTGCTATTGTCCAAAGTAAAAAACATATTAACTTTGTAGCACCTGTTAACTTATGAATAGGCGAGTCTTTCTTTATATATGACAACATTTCTGTATTCATATTTATCTCACTCTCCTATCATAATCTATAAATTTATTTACAAACTTAGTTGTATCTTCTATATCACATTTTAAAGCTAATTGATGAAGTGAAGTTTCTTTTAAATTAGCTTTTTCTATAATCTCTTTATTCGTTAGTATATACGCTGGAATATTATCTGCTATTTTTTCTCCTTCAGATAAAACTATCACCTTATTTGTGTATTCTAGCATCAAATGCATATCATGAGTAACCATTAATATAGTCACACCTTTTTTGTTTAAATCTACTAAAAACTCCATTATTTCAGTATAGTGCTTAAAATCTTGTCCGGCTGTAGGCTCATCAAGTATTATCATATCTGGATTTAAAACTAATATAGAAGCTATTGTTACTCTTTTCTTTTGACCAAAACTAAGTGCTGATATCGGCCAATTTCTATATCCGTATAAACCACATATTCTTAATGTTTCTTCTACTCTTTCCTTTATTTCAGAATCAGATAAACCTCTTATCTTAAGACCAAATGCAACTTCATCATATACCATAGTTTTAGATATCATTTGGTTAGGATTTTGCATAACAAATCCAATTTTTTCTGAACGCTCTTTTATAGTATAATCTACCATATCTTTTCCATCAAACAATATTCTCCCACTAGTAGGTTTATAAAATCCACAAACTAACTTAGATATAGTAGATTTTCCCGCACCATTTCTTCCTACTATAGCTGCCATATCCCCTTTATTTATTTTGAAGGATACATTTTTTAATATTTGCTTTTCGTTATTATATGAAAAGCAAATATTATCTAATTCTAATATTGGATTTTGATTTTCATCACTTTCATAGACTTCTATATTTTCATACCAGTCTTTTAATTTTTCTTTATACTCCCCAAGTTCTAGAGTTTCTATATTCTTTAATTTTAATGTATCATTTATTTCACAATCAGCATATCTTAAAGCTGTTAAATATAAAGGCTCTCTAATACCCACTTTTCTTAAAATGTCCTTACGTATTATTTCATCTATAGTTGTATCAGCTATTATTTCTCCTTTATCCATTACTATTACTCTATCTACATCACAATGTAGTACATCTTCTAATCTATGTTCTATAATGATTGCCGTTTTGTTATTTTGCTTTTGCATCTTGTCTATTAACTCTATAGCACTTTCACCTGTAGCTGGATCTAAACTAGCTAAAGGTTCATCAAATAAAAGTATCTTTACGTCATCTACAGTAACCCCTGCTAAAGTTACTCTTTGTTTCTGACCTCCAGATAATTTATATGGTGATGAATATAGTTCCTTCTTTATATCTACCAATTCTGCTGACTTATCTACTCTATCTATCATTTCATCCTGACTTATACAGTAGTTTTCTAATTTAAATGCTATATCTTCTCCAACTGTAAGACCTATAAATTGACTATCTGGATCTTGAAGAACTGTTCCCACTATCTTAGATAATTCAAATATGTTCATTTTTGTAGCATCATTACCATTTATATTTAACTGCCCCGTTACAATTCCATCATAGAAAAATGGTACAAGTCCATTTATACAATGAGCTAAAGTACTTTTTCCTGATCCAGACGGACCTACTATAAGCACTTTTTCACCTTCATATATACTTAAGTTTATATTCTTTACTGTAGGCTCAGCTTGTACTCTATATTGAAAGCTAAAATCTTTAAATTCTATAATCTTTTTTTTCATGATTTCTCCTTTCTTCCTATTCTTCTACTCTTAAGCTACCAGTTTTTATCTTAGTTTTAGAGTAAGTTGATAATAATAAAGTACCTAATATTCCTATTGTAATCATATTAGAAATACCGCCTATAGCACCTTGAAGATAAACCTTTTTAGCAGGATCCATATATATTACTATATCTAAAGTAGGTGCTACAATAAACCAAGCAACTACATTTGCTATAATTTGAGTGATATTAAATAAAATTGCCTGTTTAATTCCGAAGTCTCCATCATTTACTCTTACTTTTTTCCATACTAATCCGATAATAAGACCTACTATTGCTGATGATATTACCCAACTGAACCATGGCATTCCATAAAATACTAAATCCTTAAGTCCATGTCCTATAAGTCCTATCAAAAATCCTGCTGCAGGACCATATAATATTGCCATTAATGCTAAATATGCATACGCTGTTTCTATATTAGTATTAGGTATCCCACTCGGTATAGATCCAAATCTTCCTAGTATCATGAATACAGCTGCTCCAATTCCGATTGCAACTATAGTTCTTATTGAAAATTTGTTTTTATTTTTCATTCTTATACCTCTCTATTTTAGATGTATATTTCTACATTTTTTTAAATTTAACACAAATTTTAGTATACTGTGAAACGCGAAAATTGTCAATAAAAGCAAGCTATACAATAAAAGGATATGAGGTTTTCTCATATCCTTTTATTCTTTATATTATCTTCTTTTTCTTTTCGGTTTACTCGTATTTTTAGAGTTTCTTTCATTAGTATTTTTACCTTTTGAAGAACCACCTTTTGAGTTGTTTCTTTGTTTATGGTTTTTATTATCAGTCTTTTTGTTTCCTTTTTTATTCGAATTAGCTCTGTTTAAATAACCTCTTGCTTCTCTTGGCTTTATTAAACATCTTGGAGCCATACCTATTAAATCTTCTCTACCTGCTTCAACTAATGCTTGATGAACTAATTCATAGTTTCTCGGAGCACTATATTGTAATAATGCTCTTTGCATTGCCTTTTCATGCTTTGATTTTGGCACGTATACAGGCTTCATAGTTAATGGATCAAGCCCTGTATAGAACATTGTAGTAGATAATGTACCTGGTGTTGGGTAAAAATCTTGAACTTGTTCTGGTTGATATTTTATGTCTCTTAAATATTCAGCAAGTTCTATTGCACTGTTAAGTGTAGAACCTGGATGAGAAGACATTAAGTAAGGTATAATATATTGCTTTTTACCGACTTTTTCAGTAATATCAAAGAACTTTTGTCTGAATCTATCATATGTGTTTCCTGCTGGTTTTTGCATATATTGTAAAACTTCTTCTGCAATATGTTCTGGTGCAACTTTTAGCTGACCACTAACATGGTGTTCAATTAATTCTCTCATGAACTTATTGTCTTTATCTGCCATAACATAGTCATATCTTATTCCTGAACGCACGAATACCTTTTTAACTTTAGGTAAACTTCTTACTTTCCTAAGAAGTTCTACGAAGTCAGTATGGTCAACTTTTAAGTTTTTACATGGTTCTGGATGAAGACATTGTCTGTGCTTACAAGCTCCCTTTGTTATTTGCTTTTTACAAGCCTCATGTCTAAAGTTTGCAGTAGGACCACCAACATCATGTATATATCCTTTAAAGTCTGGAAGTTCTGTTATATATTTAGCTTCTTCTAGTATAGATTCATGACTTCTACTTTGTACAGCTCTACCTTGATGGAATGTTATTGCACAGAATGAGCAACTACCAAAGCATCCTCTAGAACTTACTATACCAAATTTAACTTCTTCTATAGCAGGTATTCCTCCCATAGCTTTATATATAGGATGATAATCCTTAGCATATGGTAATGCATAAACAGCATCTAACTCTTCTCTATTTAATGGTACCTCTGGTTTATTTTGAACTAAATACTTATCACCATGTTTTTGTATTATAGCTTTTCCTCTATATGGATCTTGTTCATCATATTGAATTTTAAAAGCTTTTGCATAAGCTTCTTTGCTTTCACATATTTCTTTATATGATGGTATTTCTACATAATCATCATATATTTCTTCTTTAGTATCTGCAACATAGCAAGTTCCATTTATATGTCTTATATATTTAGGTTCAAATCCATCATTTAGTGCATTTGCAACTTCTACTATTTGTTTTTCACTCATTCCGTAAACTAGTAAGTCTGCTCCACTATCTATTAATATAGATTTTCTAACTCTATCACTCCAATAATCATAATGAGCAAATCTTCTTAAACTTGCTTCAATACCACCTATTACTATATTTGCATCTTTATATGCTTCTCTTATTTTATTACAGTAAACTATAACAGCTCTATCCGGTCTACATCCCATTTTTCCGCCTGGCGAATACATATCTTTATCTCTATGTTTTTTACTTACTGAGTAATGATTTACCATAGAGTCCATATTTCCTGAGTTAACTAAGAATCCAAGTCTTGGTCTTCCTAACTTCATAAAATCGTCTGTAGTTTTCCAATCAGGTTGCGCTATTATACCTACTTTATATCCAGCATTTTCTAATACTCTAGATATTATTGCAGTTCCAAAACTGTGATGGTCAACATATGCATCTCCTGTAACTAGTACAAAATCAAGTTGCTCCCATCCTCTATCTATCATATCTTGCTTGCATATTGGTAAAAATTTATTTTCCATTATATCACCTGCTTATTTTATACTTTTATTGTATATATCCATTATTTTGTCTTATAAACTATAATTATATCATTAAAAGTCAATTCTTTTAATGGTAATTTAATAAATATTATAGCAATAATTAGAAAATTTCACTTCACATAAACTAATAGAATTTTTATATAAACCTATATCTAAATTTTAAACCTCTTGCTTCTCCTACATTATTAACAGAAATAAATCTCTCTATATCAATCATTTTGGTTAAATACTTTAATATAACAAAATTTACTTATCTTAAAATACATTATATTATTTTGTTAATATAATTATAAAAAAATCTCCATCATTACATTTGATTATCTTTTAATCACTGTAATAATGGAGATTTTTTATCATCATATATAAATTATTTTTTATTTTATATTTAAAAATTCTAATATTTTATTTTCATCATAATTTATAACTAATTCCTTAGGAAAATCATTATCTTCTATTATTTTTTCTGCATATTCAAAGTTACCTACATCATAACATATATGAGCGTCACTACCCATTATTATATTAACCCCATACTCTTTACAATATTTAAGTAGTACTTTAACATTATCCCAAGCACCTTCTCTAAAAGTATTTGGCTTTAAAGATGAATTATTAACTTCAAAAGCAATATTTTTTTCTTTAGCTGCTTTTACTACCTTTTCATAGTCCACTGGGTATCTACTATCATCTAAATGAGCTACTATTTTAACTTTTTCATGGTCCATAGCCTTGATTACAGCATTTGTATTTTCTTCTTTAGTTCCTGCTGTAATACAAGGTGGATGTAAACTAACTAACATATAATTCATATGAACTACCATATCAGGCGTTACATCTATATTGCCATCATAATCTAATATATTTGCTTCAATTCCTTGAATAACTCTTACTCCGTCAATTTCCTTAGGTATAACATGAACATTTTGAAAATAATAAGCATGAGGAGATGCTGGCATATTAGGAGCATGTTCAGATAAACCAATATATTTAAGACCCGCTAACTTTGCAGCTTTTACATTCTCTTTAATAGTACTATATGCATGCCCACTAACAAGTGTATGCGTGTGTAAATCAATTAAAGCTTTCATATAACTGTCCTTTCTCTATAAATTAAGTACAAGATATATATTAAATATACCTTGTACTTATTATATTATTTTTGTAAATTTTTAAACTTGTCTTTAAATAATTCTCCTAAACTACCTAAAGAATCTTCTGTTTCTAAGTATTCAGAATAATCTTCTTCTGGTTCTCTATTAGCTTCTTTTATAGATAAAACCATTCTTCTATTCTTAGGCTTAAACTCTATTACCATAGCATTAACTGTATCACCTATATTAACTACACTGCTAACTTTTATAACTCTTTCTTCCCTTAATTCAGATATAGGTAAGAATGCATCTACACCTTCTCTTATTTTAACTATTGCACCTTTTTCTATTATTCTAACAACTTCTCCACTTACTATATCGTCTAACTGAACATCTTGCTTTATTAGTTCCCAAGGATCATTGTTTATATCTTTTAAAGCCAATGCAAACTTTTTATTTTCTTTATCTATATCAAGTACATAAACTTGAACTTCTTGTCCTTCTGATAACATATCTTCTACAGATTCTACTTTTTCCCAAGATAAGTTATTTAAGTGAAGTAATCCTTCTATACCTCCGATATCAACAAAAGCTCCATAAGGCATTAATTTTGTAACCTTACCTTCTCTTTTTTGACCAACTTCTAAAGAATTAAATAATTCTTCTTTTTCTGCCTTTACCTTTGCTATATGAGCTTCCTTTTCAGCTTTTATTCTAGCTCTTTCAGCCTCTTTTTCAGCTTTTATTCTAGCTCTTCTTTCTTCTCTTTCTTTATCTAAACGTTCTTGTAATACTTCTCTATGTGTTGCAACTATTCTATTTTTCTTTGCATCTAATTCTTTTATGTATACTTCTAAATTTTTACCTACGTAATCATCTGTCTTCTCAACAAATTTAGTATCTAATTGAGATATAGGTATGAATAAAGTTTGTGTGTTGTGCTTAGCAAAAACTCCTCTTTCTATAGCTTTTTCTACTTGAACAGTTAATATTCTATGCTCATTAAAAGCTTTTTCTAAATCTGAGTAATCAGCTTTTTCATCTAATTGTAATTTTGATAAGTTTATTATTCCATCTTTTTGGTAAACTCTAGTTATAACAGCAGTTAGTTCATCCCCTACTTTATATACATCACTAGCATATTTTCCTTTAGGTAAGTTTAATTCTTCATTTTTTATTACTCCATCAAATCCGTAGTTTAATTCTACAACTACTTCATCGTTAGTTATTTTAGATATTTTACCTGTTATAGTTTGACCAGCTTTAACTTGATTAAATTCTTGTTCTTGCTGTTCTAATAATTCTTGCATAGTTAAATTATTCGTCATAATTTATTAGTCCTTTCTTATTAATTCTTTTATGAATATTATACCATTATTATTTTATATTTTTTAACCTTTATCAAAATATTTTCAATTATAATATCACTTTAACTTCATCTTTAATTTCTATAGTATCACTAGTTACATTACAATCATATGCTAATATGTTAACACCATTACTTTTAGCATTTCTAAGTGCATCCCCTAACTCTTTGTGCATTTTATCATTAGGTGTAAAATATTTAACATCACTCATTTGCACTACAAAAATTATATATGATAAATATCCATCTTTTGAAGCTTTAATTAACTCATTAATATGTTTTACGCCTCTTTCAGTTTTTGCATCAGGAAACATAACTATATCATTTTCTTCTAGAGTAACACCCTTTACTTCTATAAAAACTTTCTTATTCTCCGTTTCTAGGTATATATCAAATCTAGAATTTTCATATGTTTTTTCTGGTTTTATATGTATAATTTCCTCATCAAGTCCTGGCAATACTATCTTATTATTTATTAACCCTTCATATACAACTTTATTTGGTACTTGCGAATCCATATTAATCAATCTGTCATTCTTTTGAACAGATATTAAAGAGTACTTTGTCTTTCTATTTGGATTATCACTTTCTTCTAGATACACTACGCAATTAGGTATTAATAACTCTTTACATTTTCCAGTGTTTTTAACATGTACTTTTTCTATATTATTATCTATTTCGCAATAAGATATAAATCTATTTGGTCTTTCTAAAAATTTTCCTTTAACAATATTTTTATATTTCATTTCCTTCTCCTTATAAAAATTCACTGATATTCCGCTATGCGTTATAAAAACACTCATATCTCCAACAAAAATTTCACATCATAATTTTCCTATACGTAAAAAACTCTTATGTATATTATATATCCATAAGAGTTTTTTCATTAACCTAATTTATACTTGGTTTTTCATTTTCAACAAATTTATTTTCATTTTTATCCATTACATTTAGTGTTTTCTTATAAAATACTGTAAAGCATATAGACGTAATTAATACTGCTGTAACATCTGCAACTGGTTCAGCTAAAAGTACTGCAAATAATTTCTCTTCCATTATAATAGGTAATATAAATATTAGTGGTACTAATAATATTATTTTTCTAAGTAATGCTAAAAATAAAGATATTTTTGCTTGACCTAGTGCCAAGAAGGTACTTTGACATGCCGCTTGTATTCCAAAAATAAAAATTCCTGCAAAATAAATTTTTATTGACCATGACGTTATTTCTAGTAATGATGGATCATTATTAAATATCTTTACTACCATTTCAGGTGCTATCATCAATATTAAACACATAAAAAATGTATATGATAAAGTTGCAAGTACTGTATATTTAAATGTCTTTTTTACTCTATCTATATTTTTTGCCCCATAATTATAACTAATTATTGGCTGTGCACCTTGAGTTAATCCATTAGCTGGAAGTAATATTATTTGCATTATACTACTCATTATAGTCATAGCTCCTATAGCTAAATCTCCACCATATTTTTGTAGTTGACTATTTAAGGAAACTAAAACTAAACTTTCAGTACTTTGCATTATAAAAGGAGCTATTCCTAATGCAAAAACTGGTTTCATAGTTTTTATATCTATTTTCAAATATTTTTTTCTTAGCTTAAGTATTGTTTTTTTACCTGTTAAAAATCTTAATACCCATATGGCTGATACAGCTTGAGCTACTATAGTTGCAACAGCAGCACCTTTAACTCCCATATTAAGTCCAAATATAAGTATAGGATCAAGAATTATATTTATTATTGCTCCTATAGTAACAGTCATCATTCCTATTTTTGCAAATCCTTGTGTATTTACAAATGGGTTCATTCCTAGTGCTATTTGCACAAATACAGTTCCTATAAGATATATACCTAAATAATCCGTAGCATATTTTATAGTACTTTCACTAGCTCCAAACTTCCATAATATAGGTTCCTTAAAAATCATAAATATAACAGTTAATATACCTGCTATAATCAATAATACAGAGAAACTATTAGTCATTATTTTTTCTGCTTCATTATTATCTTTTTCTCCCATCTTTATTGCTGCAAGTGGAGCTCCCCCCATTCCAACAAATGCAGCAAATGCAGACACTAGTAGTACTATTGGAAATGCTACTCCAATCCCTGCCATTGCAACATCACCATTTTGCATTCGCCCTATAAATATTCTATCAACTATATTATATAAAACATTTACTAATTGAGCTATTATTGACGGTGTTGCTAACTTTAGTAGAAGCCTTCCTATACTTTCTTTCCCTAAGTCTGTAGTCGAATTTGACATAATCTCACTTCCTCTTTTCTATCTATTATGTTTTATACCTTCAATATAATCTATATTAAATATTAAATTTTAAATTATACAATACTTTAATTTAGTCTATCTGTTTTAATATATTAGCTTCTCAATTAGAGATATAAGATTTTTTTCAAATTTAATATCATCATCTTTAGTTCTTTTTTTCGGACCTTTTGTTCTTTGCCCTGAATTTCTTATTTTTTTAGACAAGTGTCTTGTAAATAATAATTGGTCTATATTTTCATTAGAATATATCATGCCATTTTGATTTATTGGATAGCCACCTTTAGATAAAACCATCGCTGCAAGTCCATAGTCCTGAGTTACAACGATATCACCTTTACTAACTTTATTAACTAATGCAAAATCAACCGAATCAGAGCCTTTTGATAATACTACTGTATCTACACCTACTTTATTAATTATATGAGATGTATCACACATTATTATAGTATTAATATTATATTTACGACCTAAATTAACTGTTATATCTACTACTGGGCAACCATCTGCATCTATTAAGATTTTCATATAATCTCCTTTTATATAATTTTATTACAATATAAAAAAGCTTTAATCATAAGATTAAAGCTACTTTACTGGAGGCGACATCCAGATTCGAACTGGAGATCAAGGAGTTGCAGTCCACTGCCTTACCACTTGGCTATGTCGCCATATCATTTATACTATTATTGTATATTTAGTACCCTATTTTTGCAATAACTTTTTTACTAAAGTTTATCTATCTAATCTTTATATTGTCCAATATTACTCTTATTTATAATATATTTCTAAATTTTATGATATAATATTTTAATAATTTTTAATCTATAATATAAAAAATAGATTTTTAAATAGAAAGTTGGGTGTATATATGTTTAAAGATAAAGATAGAAAAGAAATACTCGAATTATTTAAAGGATATAATTATCAATTAATTAACTTTAATAAAAATGATATCATAGCATTAGAATATGAACCTTGCAATAAAATTGGTTTAATTATTTCTGGAACTATTGATATCAAACGAATGTTAGCTAGTAATAATGCACTACACTTATCTTCTCTTACCTCTGGAAATTTATTTGGGGAAGTAATAGCTTTTTCTGATATAAATGTATATCCAGCAACAGTCATATCAACTACATCAAGTGAAATTTTATTTATAAATAAAGCCGATTTTATAAAATTTTGTACTGATAATACTAACTTTCTTAATTCCTTTTTAAATGACTTAACTAATAAAATAATTACTCTTAATAAGTCTATAACAACATTATCATTAACTAGTATACGTCAAAAAATCAGTAATTTTTTACTAAATGAGTATAAATCACAAGGAAGCGTATTTATAAAACTCGATATGACCAAACAAAAACTCTCTGAAATCTTAGGTATTCCTAGGCCATCACTATCTAGAGAGCTTATAAATATGAAGGATTTAGGTATAATTGACTACTCTAGAGATTTTATAAAAATATTAAATAAAGAAGAGTTAGAAAACTTACTAACTCAATAAAACCACAAAGTAATAGTTATTACTTTGTGGTTTCTTTTATATTATCAAGATATTCAGATATAGTTATGTTTTTAAACTCTTCTTCGGTTTCAGATAAATTTGATACTGTAACTCCTAAAAGCCTTATTTTACCTTTGTTCTTTTCAAGATTCTTAACCAAGTTATACACACTAGTTCTAATATCTGCTGCTTTATAAATAGGATGTTCTAAGCTAATACTTCTAGTTATCTTCGTAAAATCATCATATTTTACTTTTAAAGTTATTGTTTTTCCAACTTTATTTGAATATTGCAATCTATTAGATACATCTTCACAAATTTCACTAAGTATATCTAAAACTTCTTCATCATCTATATCCAAATTATTATTTAATGTAGTTTCAGCTCCTACCGATTTTCGTTCTCTATAAGGTTCAACTTCCCTATCATCAATACCTCTAGCTAACTGATAAAACATATATCCTCTATTTTTAAATATACTTTCTAACTTGTCGATACTTAACTGCCTTAAATCATATCCATTATTTACTCCTAAGTTACGAAGCTTTCGTTCTGTAACCTTACCTATTCCATGAAATTTATTTATAGGCAACATATCTAAAAATTGTTGCTTCTCTTCAGGAGTTATTACCTTCAATCCATTTGGTTTATTATAGTCTGATGCTATTTTAGCTAAAAATTTATTATATGAAACTCCTGCTGATGATGTTAATCCCGTTTCTCTTAATATATCATTCTTTATCATTTTAGCAACTTGAGTTGCATATTTTATTCCTTTTTTATTGTTAGTAACATCTAGGTATGCTTCATCTAAAGATAATGGTTCAACTAAATCTGTATATCTATAAAAAATATCTCTTATTTGTTTTGATACTTTATGATATACGTCAAATCTTGGCCATATAAAATGTGCATAAGGGCATCTCTTATATGCAACATTAGAGGGCATAGCAGAATGAATTCCATACTTTCTAGCTTCATATGAACATGTTGCTACCACTCCTCTACTATGAGGATCGCCTCCAACTATTACAGGTTTACCCTTAAGTTTTTTATTGTCTCTTTGTTCTATAGATGCATAAAAAGCATCCATATCTATATGAATTATCTTTCGGATTTCTTCCATATGCATCATCCCTTCATAAAATAAATAAGCTTATTTTTAACATTTTTTAATTTTCTCTTGCAAAATATAGTAAAAACATTTAAAATAGATATTCCAAGGAACTAAGTTAATTAATTTCTTGATAACCGTATATTTATATTTATTTTTGATTATTATTTAATAAGAAAGACCATAATACCCCGTAGGTAATATGGTCTTATATTTTCTATTTTATTAATTAGCGTAATAAAGATTTTGTGATGGATATTCAGGATCACTTGTAACATCTATTCCAAGTTCTCTAAATGTTTGCTCATCATTCTTACTTAATATAGTAGTTGAGTGTGCTTGAGATCCTTTTAATAAAGGTAATTTGTCAAGTACAACTTGAGCTGTTGGATTTGTAACAGCACATATACTAAGCGCAGTCAATATTTCTTCACAACTTAACTCTGGATTTCTACTTCCTAATGTTTTAGTTTTTAAATTTACAATTGGTTCTAATATAGCTGGAGATATTAAGTGTAATTCATCATCTATATTAGCTAAAGTTTTTATAGCATTTAAAGTTGCTGCTGCAGTCGAGTTCATTAAATCAGACCCTTTACCTGTGATTATTCTTCCATCAGTTAATTCTATAGCTACTACTGGACATGCATCATTTTTGTCAGCAGTTTCTTTTAACTTATTGCTGTAATCTCTAGCTGGAATAACTACAGTTCTATCTTCAGGCTTTAAGTTAAGCTCTTCCATTATCATTTTTATTCTTTCATAAGCACCTTTATCAACTTGTCCTTTTTTATATTCACAAGCTGTTTTAAAGTATCTTCTTATTATTTCTTGTCTTGATGCTTCAGCTACAACTTCATCATCTATAATACCATATCCTACTCTATTAACACCCATATCAGTTGGTGATTGGTATATAGACTCTTTTCCAGTTATCTTTTCTATTATCTTTTTAAGAACTGGGAATAATTCTAAATCTCTATTGTAGTTAACTGCCATCTCTCCATATTTTTCAAGATGGAATGAATCTATCATATTTAAGTCTTTTAAATCTACAGTTGCAGCTTCATAAGCTATATTTAAAGGATGCTTTAAAGGTACGTTCCACACTGGGAATGTTTCAAATTTTGAATATCCAACAGCGTTACCTCTTTTATTCTCATGGTATAACTGGCTTAAACAAGTTCCTAATTTTCCACTATTTGGCCCTGGAGCCGTTACAACAACTATAGGCTTAGTAGTTTCTATATATGGATTTGCTCCATATCCTTCATCACTTACTATAGTATCAACATCTGTTGGGTAACCTTTAGTTGGAGCATGTTTGTATACCTTTATACCTCTACGTTCTAATTTATTTATAAAAACTGTTGTAGCAGGTTGTCCTTCGTATCTTGTTATTACAACGCTGTTTACATCTAATTCATAACTTCTTAAATCATCTATTAGCCTTAAAACTTCCATGTCATAAGTAATACCAAAATCGCCTCTTATCTTATTTCTTTCGATATCACCTGCATAAACACATATTACAACTTCTACCTTTTCTTTTATGTGTTGTAGAACTTTTATTTTTGCATTTTCATCGAATCCTGGTAAAACTCTCTTTGCATGTAAATCTCCAATTAGTTTACCACCAAACTCTAAGTAAAGCTTATCAAAGTTATTAACTCTTTCTAATATATACTTTGATTGCTCTTCTAGATATTTTTTATGATCGAATCCTATTTTCATACCTACACCTCACTAAATTATTTAATTTTGATAACCGTATATTTATATTTATTTAGTGTAGTAATTTTATATCTTAGCTACACTTTAAGACTATATTATACATTTAAGTTGCTATTTTTTCAATATTAAATTATATTTATTTAAATACTTATTTAGTTTGTTAATTATGTATTTTTTTATAAAAATTTTATATTATATAAATATATTTTTTTAAGAATTCTATATAAAATAAGAATATATAATAAATATTATCATTCTCAAATTATTTCAAAGTATATTTTCAATAAATTTAAAATAGAGGTAATATAGTAACTAATGATACTATATTACCTCTATTGTATTATTTCATTAAAAAATTAAGGTGTTAGCATCCATATCCATCAAATAAATCTCCAGATGCACAAACTATTAATAATAATATTAAAAATGGTATCCAAGCACATATATCTATATCTGCCCAAACATCTTGAAATGCTAAGAATAAGAAGAATAATACTATTATCCACCAAGCTCCACCAAAGAATCCACATTCACCAAAAAATCTGTCTAACATCTTGCTTCCCCCTGTTGTAATTAGTTTATAGAGTTTTTTTACTCTTAATCTATACTATGAGGGCTTATTCAATTTTGCCATTATTTTATTTAGGTTTATTTCGATACTAATCTACAGATTTAAATAAAGTTATCATTTAAGCTTTCTTTAATTATTTAACCTTTTTCTACCTTACCCTTACTAATATCTTTTCTTAAACCTCCATGATTATAGGAAATACACTTGGTCTTCTTTTTGTTTTATGATAAAGTAGTTGCTCTACAGACTTTCTCACACCACTTTTTAATACTTGCCATTCTATTATATTGTTCTCTAAGCAAATTTCTATTTCTTCTTTTGCTACGTCTTTTATCTTCTTTATAAGACCTTCAGATTCTCTTGCATATATAAAACCTCTTGTTATAATATCTGGTCCTGATACTATACTGTATGTTTCCTTATTTATAGCAACAACTATTGTAACCATACCATCTCTAGCTAAGTCTCTTCTATCTCTTAAAACTATATT
>NZ_CATXCO010000014.1:0-24639 GCF_958366745.1 uncultured Romboutsia sp. | reverse complement strand
TCGATACTAATAGGTCGAGGACTTGACCAAAAAATAAACCTAAAGGTTTATATCGGCAACCGAATCAAACATTCCGGTTGCTAAAATAAAATGATAAATCTTAAATGATATGCAGTTTTCAGAGTACTAACTCTAAAACTTATGCGGGTGTAGCTCAATGGTAGAGTTCCGGCCTTCCAAGCCGGCTGTGAGGGTTCGATCCCCTTCACCCGCTCCAATTTAAATAAGATTATGTGGTTATTATAGCAAAGAGGATACACCTGTTCCCATACCGAACACAGAAGTTAAGCTCTTTAGCGGCGATGGTACTTGGTGGGCAACCGCCTGGGAGAGTAGCACGTAGCCACGTAGTCTTTTTTTTATACAAAAAAATAATTAAATTATAAAAATAGATGGTTAAATTTACAAAGAAGAGATAGTAGTGCTATACTATATGAGTGAATATAAATAATTAATTAGCTTGGAGGTTGGGCATGAATATAGGTGTTATAGGGATAAATCATAATCTAGCTCCAATCAATATAAGAGAACATGTTTCTTTTACGGATATACAAAAGATAGAGGCGATAAACTACTTCCTAGATAGAGATATAGAAGAGGTAGTAATACTTTCTACTTGTAATAGAAGTGAAATTTATATCCAGGCAAAGAACATAGATGAAAAAATTAAATTGGTAGAAGATTTTTATGAAGAATTTTTTAATGCAAAAGGTATAAAAGAATATTTATTTTCTAAAAAATATACTTCGGCAATAGAACATCTATTTAAAGTAGCATCAGGTCTAGATTCTATAGTTTTAGGTGAAGATCAGATACTTGGACAAGTGAAAGATGCACATGATTTCTCTATGCAACTTGGTTCTAGCAAAAAGATATTTAATAAATTATTTAGAGAAGCTGTAAATATAGCTAAAGATATAAAAAATACTACAAAAATATCGCATCAGCCTTTATCTATAAGCTATATAGGTATAAAATTTTTACAAAATAAAGTTGGTAATTTAGAAGGTAAAAAAGCTTTAGTTATAGGTATTGGTAAGATGAATAGGCTTACAATGAAGTACTTAGAAGAAGAAAAACTAGATACAATATATGTATCAAATAGAAGTCATGGAAAAGTAATAGAATTAGAAAGCGAATTTAAGAATATAGTTCCTATAAGATATGAAGACAGATATAAAGTAATGAATGATGTTGACATAGTAATCAGTGCTACTGCATCTCCACATATGATCATAAAATATGATGAAATGCCTGAAATTCAAAGAAAAATATTTATGATGGATATTGCACTTCCAAGAGATATAGATACTAAGATAAATGAATTAGATAATATAGAAGTATATGATATAGATAACTTAAAAGATATTCATGATAAGAATGATAAAAAGAGAAAAGAGCTAGCTAAAATAGGATATGAGATGATATCTGAAAAAATTATAGAGTTTACAGAATGGCTAGACTCAATCAAAATTGACCCTACAATTGAATCATTAAATGATAAATGTTTAGAGATTAGAGAAGATACATTAGAATACATATATAGAAAAACTAATCTTAACAATAGAGATAAAAAAATTATCGATAAGATGTTAACATCTGCATTAAAAAGATTAATAAGAGAACCGATAATAAATTTAAAGCAAACAAAGGATAAAGGTAAGAGAGAAGAGTATATAAAGTTAGTCGAAGAGTTGTTTGAACTTTAAAATTTAGGAGGACATATAGATGAAAAATGAAAAATCACTAAAGATATATGAAGAAGCAACTAAATACATACCAGGAGGGGTTAACAGTCCAGTAAGAGCTTTTAAATCAGTTGGATTAGACCCAATATTTATAGAAAGAGCTCATGGAAGTAGAATATATGATGTAGATGGAAATGAGTATATAGACTATATTTGTTCTTGGGGACCACTTATGTTAGGTCATAGTCCGAAGGAAATAGTAGAAGGAATAGAAGAAGTTGTATATAGGGGAACAAGCTATGGAGTACCAACTGCAATAGAAGTTGAAATGGCTAAATTAGTAGTAGAAGCTTATCCTGCAATAGATCAAGTTCGTATGGTAAATTCAGGAACAGAAGCTACTATGAGTGCATTAAGAGTAGCTAGAGCATATACAAATAGAAATAAAATATTAAAGTTTGAAGGATGTTATCATGGACATTCAGATGCACTATTAGTTAAATCTGGTTCAGGAACAATAACATATGGAGTTCCGACAAGTCCTGGTGTACCATCAGATGTTGTAAAAGATACTTTAGTATGTAGATATAACGACTTAGATGAAGTAAAAAACATATTCAAAGAGCAAGGTCATGAGATTGCAGCTGTAATAGTTGAAACTGTAGCAGGAAACATGGGAGTTGTTCCAGGAACAAAAGAATTCTTACAACTATTAAGAGATATAACTAAGGAATATGGAACTGTTTTAATATTTGATGAAGTAATAACTGGATTTAGATTAAATTATAATAGTTCAGTAGGATACTTTGGAATAAAACCCGATATGGCTTGTTTCGGAAAAATAATAGGGGCAGGTCTTCCAGTTGGAGCTTATGGAGGAACTAAAGAAATAATGAGCATGGTATCTCCGGTAGGGCCAGTTTATCAAGCAGGTACACTATCAGGAAATCCTCTAGCAATGTATATGGGGAAAAAGAATTTAGAAATATTAAGAGACAACCCAAATATATATGAAGAGCTAGAAAGAAAAGCTATAAAATTAGAACAAGGACTAAAAGCTAATATAGAAAAGTTAGGATTAGATTATACAGTAAATAGAGCAGGTTCGTTAGTTTGTTTATTCTTTGCAAAAGGACCTATAAACAACTATGATGATGTTAAAAAATGTGATGTTCCTAAATTTAATAAATATTTTGAAGAACTAATAAAAAGAGGAGTATTATTAGCTCCAACTCAATTTGAAGCTATGTTCTTATCAAATGCACATACAGATGAAGATATAGAATATACAATAAATGCAAGCTATGAAGCTTTAAAAGTTGCTCATAATATATAATTAGAATTTAAGAGGCTATCTAAAAATAGATTTATAGATATATTTTGACAGAAGTTATATCAAAAAATCTACTTTAGATAGTCACTTTAATTAATATGCTAAGGTGGGATGAAAATGAGTATATTAGAAAGTACAGTAAATAATATAGACTCTTTAAATAAGACTTCTATTGAACAAGCTAAAAAAAGACTAGATAGATTAATAAAGCCTCAAGGTAGTTTAGGTAAGATGGAAGATATTTGCATGCAATTAGCAGGAATACATAAAAGCAAATATTTTGATACTTCTAAAAAAGTAGTTATAGCTTTTGGAGCAGATCATGGAGTTTATGAAGAAGGTGTAGCACCAGACCCTCAAAGTATAACATATATGCAATTACCAAACTTTACAAAAGGAATATGTGGAGTAGGTGTAATAAGTAAGTTTGTAGGAGCTGATGTGGTAGCTGTAGATATTGGTGTAAACTGTGACCATGAATTAGAAGGTGTACTTAATTACAAAATAAGAAAAGGTACATCAAATATGGCAAAGGGTCCAGCTATGACGAGAGAAGAGGCTATTAGATGTTTAGAAATAGGTATTGAAATGGCTGAGGATTCTATAAAAAAAGGATATAACTTAATAGGTATTGGAGAAATGGGTATATGCAATACTACACCAAGTAGCGCGATAATATCTGTAATAGATAATTGTGATCCAGAGGATGTAACTGGTATTGGAGCAGGATTAAAAAAAGAAAGAGTTAAATTTAAGGCAGATACAATAAGAAAATCTATAGAACTAAATAAACCAAATCCAGAAGATGCAATAGATATACTATCTAAAGTAGGTGGCTTTGAAATCGGTGGTATGGCTGGAGTTATACTAGGATGTAGTGCTAATAGAATACCTGTGGTTTTAGATGGATTTATATCTTATGCAGCTGCATTACTTGCATATAAAATCAATCTCAAAACTAGAGAATATATGATAGCATCACATTCATCAGCAGAGCCAGGAACACAGAGAGCTTTAAAAATATTAAACTTAGAACCAGTTTTAAATATGGGAATGAGGTTAGGAGAAGGTAGTGGAGCGGCTCTTGCATTTAATATAATAGAGGCAGCAAATTACACATATGAAAATATGGCTACATTTGATGAAGTAGATATGGGTAGATAGTGTTTTAGTTAGGAGAAAAAAATGAGCAAAGTTATATTAGTAACAGGTGGAGCAAGATCTGGAAAAAGTAATTTTGCAGAGAAGCTATGTAAAGACCAAAATAATAATACTGCTTATATAGCAACATCGATTCCATTTGATGATGAAATGAAAGAGAGAGTTAAAAAGCATAAAGAAAGTAGACCACAAAATTGGAAAACTTATGAAATATACAAAGATATATACACTATAATAAATGATATTTCTAAAGAACACAAAACAGTAATACTTGATTGTGTTACTTTATTGGTTAATAATTTAATGTTTACATACGAAATAGATATAGATAATTCGACACAAGATGAAATAAATGGATTAGAAAAATATATAAAAGAACAAGTTGAAAAATTACTTATAGAAATAAAAAAGACTAATTTATATTTTGTGATAGTTACAAATGAATTAGGATTAGGTGGAGTTTCTATAAATAAATTAACTAGAATATATACAGATATTATAGGAAGGATAAATCAACAAATAGCAACTCATAGTGATGAGGTATATTTTGTGGTAAGTGGAATTCCTATGAAGATAAAGGGGTAGATTATGAAAAGATTTATTTCTATACTTCAATTTATGACTAGGATACCAATAAATATAGATACTGGATTTGATGAAGAATTTCATAAAACCATAACATATTTTCCTTTAGTTGGACTGGTACTAGGGGTATTAATATATATTATAGGTTTAGTATCTGGCATATTTTTTGATTCATTCATAACATCAATAATAGTAACATTAGCATTAGTCATATTAACCGGTGGACTACATATAGATGGATTAGGAGATACTTTTGATGCTATATATAGTTATAGAGACAAAGAAAGAATGCTAGAAATTATGAAAGATTCTAGATTAGGTACAAATTCTCTTTTGGCCATTATGTTTTTAATATTATTAAAAATAGGATTCATATATAGCATAATAAATAACAGTCTACTTTGGACTGTAATATTTATGCCCGTAGTGGCAAGACTTGGAGTAATTGTTATGATGTATAAAACAGTAACTCCTAGAGAAAATGGAATGGGAAATTTATTT
Source organism: uncultured Romboutsia sp. (assembly GCF_958366745.1). NCBI lineage: Bacteria > Bacillati > Bacillota > Clostridia > Peptostreptococcales > Peptostreptococcaceae > Romboutsia > uncultured Romboutsia sp. Next base: position 19,371 of record NZ_CATXCO010000014.1, on the reverse strand, counting down.
ATAGGAAAAGCAAGTACATCAATGTTTACTATTGCTATACTATATACAATAATATTAATAATAGGAATATCAAAATTAATATTCTTAGCTTCAACGTTTGAAGCAATGATGTTAATAAGTACGATTATTATATTATTCGTATTTAATAATTTATTCAAAAAACATATATACAAAAAAATTGATGGAGTAACGGGTGATATACTAGGTTGTACAATAGAACTTGGAGAGCTTATATATTTATTTTGTATATATTTATTATTAATATAGCCCTCAACGAGGTGAAATATGGTAAAATTAATATTAGTTAGACATGCTCTAACAGTAGATAATCAAAAAAGTAGATTATCTGGACATATAGATAGCTCTATAAGTGAAGAAGGAAAAGAGCAAATAGATAAGATTACAAATTACTTAAAGGATTTTGATATAGATAAAATTTACACTACAACATCTTCTAGAACTAAAGATACTGTAAAAAAATTATCTGAATTAAAATCTATAGAAATTATAGAAAAAGAAAGTTTAAAAGAAATAAGTTTTGGAGATTTTGAAGGATTAACTTTTGATGAAATAAAAGATAAATATCCTAAAGAATTTCAAGATATGATAGAAAAAGGATATGAGTACAAATATCCTAATGGAGAGAGTTTAATAGATTCATACAATAGAGTTTGTATTGAATTAGATAATATTATCTCTAATAATGATGATAGAACAATTCTTATTTGTTCTCATGGAGGAACAATAAGAAATATAATAACTTATTTAATATCAAATAGCTATAAGTATCATTGGAACTTTAAAATTGATAATGGATCAGTTACAATTTTAGAAGTACAAGATGGGTTTACAGTTATAACTGCTATGAATAATACTAGCTTTATATAATTACTAAAAATAGAATATTATATTGAATTAGGTTCTTTCGAGATTAATAGGGAAAAAGGTGAAAATCCTTTGCAGCCCCCGCTACTGTAAGATGGACGAAACTAAAGTTACCACTGTCAATATGATGGGAAGGTATAGGAGTAGGATGAAGTCGAGCCAGGATACCTGCCTAATTTAATTTTACTAAATAAATCTCGGGGTGAAGATTTTTATAATATATAATGTATAAAAAAAAGTCCTAACTTACAAGTGTTAGGACTTTTTTTAATATTCTGAATATTTAAAGGAGGAAAACTGAGCAATGGGCAAAAAAATCATGCTACAAGGAACTGCATCAAATGTTGGGAAAAGTATATTAACAGCAGGATTATGCAGGATATTTAAACAAGATGGATATAGTGTTGCTCCATTTAAATCTCAAAATATGGCATTAAATTCTTTTATAACTAAGGAAGGTCTTGAAATGGGAAGAGCTCAAGTATTCCAAGCCGAAGCTTGTGGTATAGATCCAGTTGCAGATATGAATCCTATACTTTTAAAGCCATCTGGAAACCATAGATGCCAAGTTATAGTTAGAGGTAAAGTAAGAGAAGATATGGCATCTTCCAAGTATCATACATATAAACCTCAACTAGCTAAAGAATTAAAGACTATATTCAGTGAATTTAGCAATAACTATGACATCGTTGTAATGGAAGGTGCGGGAAGTACAGCCGAGATAAATCTAAGAGAGCATGATATAGCTAATATGGGTATGGCAGAGATTGCAGATGCACCAGTAATAATAGTAGGAGATATAGATAGGGGTGGTGTATTTGCATCACTTGCAGGTACTATGATGCTACTAAGTGAAGAAGAAAGAAGAAGAGTTAAAGGTGTAATAATAAATAAATTTAGAGGAAGAAAGGAACTTTTAGAAGAAGGTATAAAAATGCTAGAGGAAATAATAAATGTTCCTGTCCTTGGAGTTATACCATATAGCGATATAAAAATAGAAGATGAAGATAGTGTTACAACTAGATTCAAGGCAGTACAAGGAAAAAGAGACATACACATAGAAATAATAAGAACTCCTCATATGTCTAACTTTACAGATTTTAATATATTTGAAACACAAAATGATGTAAGCGTCAGATATGTAGGGTATGGAGAAGCTTTAAGTAATCCAGATATAGTTATCATTCCGGGAAGTAAAAGTACAATAGATGACCTAAAGTATATAAGAGAAAATGGACTAGAGGAACAAATAAAGGAGCTACAAAAAAGAGGCAAATTAATATTTGGTATTTGTGGGGGTTACCAAATGCTAGGAAAGAAAATAAAAGATCCTTATCATGTAGAAGGAGAAATTGAAGAGATAGATGGTATAGGCCTTTTAGATACAGAAACTATATTTGAAAAAGAAAAGACAACTACTCAAGTAGAAGCAATAATATACCCAAATCTTTCAGGATACATGAAAAACTTATCTGGTAAAAGAGTAAAAGGTTATGAAATACATATGGGAATAAGTAAGCCTGGAAGTGAAGTATCTTATTTAAACTTAATTGATAAAAAGCTAGGAGAAGAAGTTAGCTATCTAGAAGGTAGTATAAATAAAAATGGAAATGTAGTAGGTACATATATTCATGGAATATTTGATGAAATAGATTTTACTAGAGAACTTTTAAATAGTATAAGAGAAGAAAAAGGATTAGAAAAATTACAAAGTAATGTAACTTCTTTTGATGAATTTAAGCAAAATGAATATGACAAATTGGCAGATTTATTAAGAGAGAACTTAGATATACAAAAGATTTATGAAATAATGACAGAACATGAAAATAAAATTTTATAGTTAGGTGAAGCTTATGAAAAAGATTTTAATAGCAGGGACGAATAGTGGTGTAGGTAAAACCACTATCTCACTAGGAATAATGCAAGCTCTTACTAAAAGAAATATGAAAGTTCAGCCATATAAGGTTGGACCAGACTATATAGATCCTTCATATCACACTTTTATAACAGGAAGACATTCTAGAAACTTAGATTCATATATGTTAGATGATGAAAAGATAAAGTATGTATTTAATGATGCATCTAAAGATGCAGATATATCAGTAGTTGAAGGTGTTATGGGTCTATATGATGGTATTGGAATCGATTTAGATAATTGCACAAGTTCTTATACATCAAAACTTTTAAAGGCTCCAGTTATACTTGTTATAAATGGAAAAGCTATGGCAGCATCTAGCGCAGCTATGGTACTTGGATACAAAGAGCTTGATAAGAATGTTGATATAAAAGGTGTAATAGTTAATAACGTAAAAACTAAATCACACTATGAAATAATAAAAAAAGCTATAGAAACATATTGTAATATAGAAGTTTTAGGATACTTCCCACCAAATAATGAATTTTCATTAGAGTCAAGACACTTAGGATTAGTACCAAGTGTTGAAATAGAATCTTTAAAGACGAAATTCAGTAACTTAGCAGATGAAATAGAAAAGTACATAGATATAGATAGGATAATAGAAATTTCAGAAACTGAAGAAGTTGAAAGTGAATTTGATATAAGAGACTTTATAGAAAAAAATAAATTAGAAAATAAGACTATAGCTATAGCTTATGATAAAGGTTTTAACTTCTATTATAGAGAAAACATAGAGCTTCTTGAAGATTTAGGATTAAATATAAAATATTTTAGTCCATTAAATGATAAAGAAGTACCTATATCTGATTATATATATATTGGTGGAGGATTCCCTGAGATATTTGCAAACGAAATAGAGCTAAACAAATCTATGAGGGAATCTATAAGAAACGCTCATGAAAAAAACATTCCAATATATGCTGAATGTGGTGGGCTAATGTATTTAGGTGAAAAACTTGTAGACCAAAATGAAAACGAATACGATATGGTTGGAATTTTAAAAGGCACTAGTAAAATGACAAAATCTTTAAGAAGGTTTGGATATTGCTACGGAATTGCCAAAGAAGATACAATCTTATCAAATGTAGGAGAAGTAATAAAAGGACATGAATTCCACCATTCTGTATTTGAGAGTGAAGAAGAATGTGCTTATATAATGAAGAAGGAAAGAGATAAAAAAATTGTTGATGAGTGGGAAGGTGGATATAGCAAAGGAAATACACTAGCTACATATTTACATACTCATTTCTACAACAACTTAAATTGCATAGAGAAGTTTTTGGGTAAGCACCAAAATGACTTAAATAAAGAGAAATTATTAGTAAAGGAAGAGAATTAATATGAATATACTATCTATTTATATAGGTTATATAATCGATTTGATTATAGGAGATCCATATTCTTTTCCTCATCCTGTTAGATTTATTGGAAAATTAATAAAAATAACTGAAGATCGAATAAGAAAAGTAGCAAAGAATGATAAAGCATTAAAAATAGGTGGATTTATTCTATGGTTTATTACAGTTGGAGTAACTTATTTTGTTACATATTTAATAGTTAAATTAAGTAGCTTGATTCCAGGCGGTTTTTTAATAGCAAACTCATTCTTGATTTATACAACACTAGCTACTAAATGCTTAAAAGATGAAGCAGTGAAAATATATGAGGTATTAAAAACTAAAGATATAGAAAAAGCAAGAGTTCAAGTATCTTATATAGTTGGAAGAGATACAACACATTTAGATGAAGGCGAGATAATAAGGGCAACTGTAGAAACAGTAGCAGAAAATACTGTAGATGGAATTATAGCACCTATGTTTTATGCTTTCATAGGTGGAGCACCATTAGCGATGGCATATAAAGCAATAAATACTTTAGATTCTACAGTAGGATATAAAAATGATAAATATAAGGACATAGGATTTGCATCAGCTAAAATTGATGATATAGCAAACTTTATACCAGCTAGAATATCATCTATATTAATGGCAATCGGAAGCTTTATATTGAAATATAACTATAAAGACGCATTAAAAATATCTATAAGAGATAGAAAAAATCATAAGAGTCCAAACTGTGCTTATCCAGAAGGAGCAGTTGCTGGAGCATTAGGAATTCAATTAGGTGGAACAAATATATACTTTGGAAAAGCAGTATACAAACCAACTATAGGAGATAAGCATAGAGAGATAGAAGTTGATGACATAGTAAAAACAAATAAAATAATGTATGCAACATCAATAACATCGATAGTTGTATTTACTATAATTTTCAAATTTTTATACTAAGGGGGCATATATGAAAGACTTAGGACATGGTGCTAATGTAGAACAAATGGCAAGAATGTATAACAAAAACCCTAAAGATATAATTGATTTTAGTTCTAATATAAACCCAAACGTAATTCAAGGACTAGAGGAATATATATTAGAAGGATTACAAGAAAGTAGAAGCTATCCAGATATTAAATATACAAATCTAAGAAATAATATATCTCAGTATATAGATGTAAGACCAGAATTTATAATACCTGGAAATGGAGCAACTGAAATAATTTACTTGCTTATGAAAAGTATAGATAAAAGGATTGCTATATTAAATCCTACTTTTTCTGAATATGAAAGAAGTGCAAGACTTAACAATTTAGATGTAATAAATTTAAATTTAGATGAAAGTAATGAGTTTGAAATAGATTTAAATAATATAAAAGAAAATATTAATAAATTTGATAGTTTATTTGTATGCAATCCTAATAACCCAAATGGGAAGGTTAAAAACTTAGAAAAACTTTTAGATATTATAGTAGATAATAATAAGTTATTAATAGTAGATGAAACTTTTATGGAATTTGTTGAAGAAGAAGAGAAATATAGCTTAGTTAAATATGTAGAGAAGTATCCAAATTTATTTATACTTAAAGCTGTTACAAAATTTTTTGGACTTCCAGGAATAAGACTTGGATATGGCCTAACAAGCAATAATGACATAATAGAAAAAATATATAACTATAAAGAACCTTGGACAATAAATTCTTTTGCAGATACTTTATCTAACTATATATTTAAAGATCAGAAATATATAGAGGATAGTAAAGAGTATTATATAGATGAACGTAACTTTATGTTATCAGAGCTAAAATCTATAAATAGCATACACGTATATGATACAGATACAAATTTTATATTAATTAGACTTAATGACAAAAGGGCAAAGGAAATAAAAGTTGAATTGTTAAGAGAAGGAAATATTCTTATAAGAGATGCTTCGAATTTTATCGGATTAGATGATAGATATATAAGGATAGCGATAAAGTCTCATAAAGAAAATGAACTTCTTATAAGACATATGAAAAAACTATTGGGTGATTAATATGAAATATTATGGAATTTGTCCAGCATCTTGCGGCGAATTTGTTCAAGGTGTAATGGATAGAGCAGAATATCTCTGCTCATATGCAGTGGATTTATACTCTACTGCTGAGGTTGAGGAAAAGTTGAATAATATAAATCTTGGACCGTTAAAGTCTAGAAAAGCTATAGAAGCAGTATTTAAAAAGTTTAACATACCTGTTGAAGAGAGTAAGAATATATCTTTAAAAATAAGAAGTAAAATACCTGTTGGTAAAGGTATGGCAAGTTCTACTGCAGATATAGGAGCAACAATAGGAGCAACATTAGGATTAATAAAAAAAGAATTAAGTAGTGAAGAAATAGCAAAGCTAGCGTCTACTATAGAGCCAACAGACTCTATATATATAGAAAAAAATAGTATTTTTAATCCTTTAAATGGTGAAGTGATAAGGTATTTAGGCAATGTTAAGGATTTAAGAGTAGTGATATTAGAACCTAATAGCACTTTAAATACCATGAGGATTAGAAAAACTCCAAATTATAAAAAAATAAAGACACAAAATAAAGAAATTATAAAAATCTCTTTTAGCCTCTTAGAAGAAGGCATAAAGAGTAATGATATGCATAAAATTGGAAAAGCGAGTACTTTTAGTAGTTTAGCTAATGAAAGTATACACAAAAAAGAAGGCCTAGAGAAAATAATAGAGATATCTAAAAATTATGGAGCCTATGGAGTTAATGTTGCTCATAGCGGAACTGTTGTAGGCATACTAATAGATAAATCTATGAATGATACTAGGTTAATAGAGTTGTTAAAAAATGAAAGACTCGATTCAGTTTATAAAAAAATGTACACATCAAATATAATTGATGGTGGAATTAGAGGTGAACAAACATGGAATACATCAAAAATCCTATGATGATAGAAGAAAAAAGTTTCATAATGATACAGGAAATAATAGATGAGATAAGACCTGGTTATAAGTTTAAAAATGAAATAGAAGAAAAAATAATAAAGCGTTCAATACATACAACTGCAGACTTTGAATATTTAGATATATTAAAGATATCTGATACTGCAGTTGAAAATATAGTTGATGCATTAAAAAATAATGCAACTATATATACAGATACAAACATGGCCTTAAGTGGAATAAATAAAAGAAAATTAGATGCTTTAGGCTGTAAATATAGATGTTTAGTGGCGGAAGAGGAAACTGCAAATTTAGCTAAAGAAAAAGGAATAACTCGTTCTATGGCAGCAGTTGAGATAGCAGCAAGAGATACAGGAAGAAAATTATTTGTATTTGGTAATGCACCAACAGCTTTATACAAAGCTATGGAAATGAGAGATTCGAAAGAATTAAATTTAGATGCTATTGTAGGTGTTCCAGTTGGATTTGTAGGGGCAGCAGAATCTAAAGATGAATTAGAAAAAACTGATATACCTTATATAATCTCAAAAGGTAGAAAAGGTGGTAGTAACCTAGCGGCGGCGATAATAAATGCTATTTTATATGCTATGTAGGTAAAGTTATGGAAGAGTATGTATACATAGATGGTAAAAAGTATAGACGAGGATATACTACAGGTTCTTGCGCTACAGCTGCATCAAAAGCCGCTACTTATATGCTTTTAACTAAAAAGAAAATAAAAACTATAAACATAGATACTCCAAAAGGAATTCCATTGACATTAGATGTTCAAAATATATCTTTAAATAATGATTATGTTGAATGTTCAATAAAAAAAGATGGTGGAGATGATATTGATGCAACTCACACTATGGACATTTATGCAAAGGCAGAAATTATTGATAGAGAAAATGGTGAAGACATTATAGTTTGTGGTGGATATGGAATAGGAGTAGTTACTAAAAAAGGATTAAGTGTAGAAGTAGGTAAAGCAGCTATCAATCCAACACCTATGAAAATGATAAATTATGAAATTAGAAAAGTTATAGGTGAGGATATAAGTGCTACTTTAGGAGAAGGCAAATCTTTAAAGATAACAATATCTGCTCCTAAAGGTGAGGAGATAGCTAAAAAAACATTTAATCCAAGATTAGGGATAATAGGTGGTATATCTATTATAGGTACAACTGGAATCGTTGAGCCAATGAGTGATGAAGGCTGGAAGAAGTCCTTATCAATAGAGCTAAAAATGAAAAAAGAGCAAGGCTTAGATAAAATAATTTTAGTTCCAGGAAATCATGGAGAACAGTTTATTAGAGAGAAACTTAATTTAGACATGAAATATGTAGTACGAACTAGTAATTTCATAGGATATATGCTTAAAGAAGCTCAACGTATGGGGTATAAAAAGATACTTATGGCAGGTCATATAGGTAAGTTTATAAAATTATCTGCTGGGATATTTAATACTCATAGTAAGGTTGCAGATGCTAGAAGCGAGATACTAATATCTAATTTGGCTTTAATGAAAGCACCATATGATTTACTAGAGAAAATAAATGAATGCTTAACCGCTGAAGAAGCTGTTGAAGTAATAAATGAAAATAACTATACAGAGTTTTATGATAAAGTAAGCAACAAATGTAGATATAAAGTAAAGCAATATTTAGGTGATGATGATACAGAGGTAGAGGTAATAATGTTCTCTATGGATAAAACATTACTTGGTAAATCAGATAATACAGATAGTCTAGTGGAGGTATTTAGATGATAAATGTCATAGGGTTAGGACCAGGAAACACTGACTATATAACTAAATTAGGTGAAAAACTAATTCAAAATTCAGATGTAGTAATAGGTGGGAAAAGAAATTTAGAATCTATTATAGATTTTGAAGGAGAAAAAATAGAAATATCATCTAATTTAAAAGAAATAGTAGAGTATATAAATAATAATAAACATAAGCAAATATCTGTAATAGCATCAGGTGACCCACTTATATATGGTATAGGTAGATATCTTTCTAAAAATATTGATAAAGAAGATTTAAATATAGTGTCTGGTATTAGTTCTCTTCAATATATATTTTCGAAAGTACATATAGATATGAATGATTTATATATAACAAGTAGTCATGGGAAAACTCCAGACTTTGATTATGTACTTTCGCACAAGAAAGTATGTATGGTTACAGATAAGATAATAGGTCCAAAGGAGATTTGTAAGCAAATACTAGATAGAAATCTAGAAAAGACAATTGTAGTTGGCGAAAACCTATCTTATGACAATGAAAGAATAACTATAGGTAGTCCAGAAGATATATTGAATTTAGAAGATTTTGATATGTGTGTAGTGGTTATATTAGATAAAAATTAAAATACAGTTATTTAGTGGAGATTATGTATGAAAAATAGTGATTTTATAACAGGTAGAGTGCCTATAACAAAAGAAGAAGTTAGGGCAGTATCTATAATGAAACTAGATCTAGTAAATGCTAAAAGGTTTATAGATGTCGGAGCTGGAACAGGTAGCGTAAGTGTTGAGGCTGCGTACAACTATCCTAACCTAGAGGTAATATCTATAGAAAGAAATGATGATGCATTAGATTTGATAAATAAAAACGTTGAGAAGTTTAATTTAAAGAATGTGGAAGTTATAAAAGCTTATGCACCAATAGATATAGAAGGAGAAGTTGATGCTATTTTTCTTGGAGGAACAGGTAATAGACTAAATGAAATATTACTTTGGTCTAAGGAAAAATTAGTTCCAGGTGGAAGATTAGTGGCAAACTTCATTATAGTAGAAACATTTAATGAAACTTTAAGACTGCTAAGAGAATATGGATTTGAAAATATAGATGTTTCAGTAATGAATATATCTAAGTTAGAAAAATTAGGAAGAGGAGAATATTTCAAGCCTTTAAATCCTATTTATATAATATCTTGTGAGAAGGGGAGTGAGTAATATGACAAATAAAATACATTTCGTTGGGGCAGGTCCTGGTGATAAAGAATTAATAACATTAAAAGGATATAAGCTTTTAAGTAATGCAGATATAGTAATATATGCTGGTTCTTTAGTTAATCCAGAGCTTTTAGAATATTGTAAAGAAGGGTGTGAAATACACAACAGTGCACACATGGATTTACAAGAAATAATTGATGTAATGGCAAGAGGTATAAGAGAAGATAAATCAGTTGTTAGATTACAAACAGGAGATTTCTCTATATATGGTTCAATAAGAGAACAAGTTGAGGAGTTATTTAAGTTAGATATTGATTATGATTGTACACCAGGAGTAAGTTCATTCTTAGGTGCGGCATCAGCATTAGGTGTAGAATATACAGTACCAGAAATATCTCAAAGTGTAATAATAACAAGGATGGAAGGAAGAACTCCTGTACCATCTAAAGAATCTATAGAATCTTACGCACAACATCAAACTTCTATGGCAATATTTTTATCGGTACATGATATAGAAAAAGTTGTAGAAAGATTACATACAGGTGGATACCCAATGGATACTCCGATAGCTGTTGTTTATAAAGCTACTTGGGCAGATGAAAAGATAGTAAAAGGTACATTAGAAGATATAGCTCAAAAGGTTAGAGAAAATAATATAAGAAAAACTGCCTTAATACTAGTAGGGAGATTTTTAGGAAAAGAGTATAAGAACTCTAAGCTATATGATAAGGATTTTAAACATGAGTACAGAGGTTAATATTGCTATAGTTTGTATAACTGAAAATGGAAAAAACTTAGCATTAAAAATTCAAACGCTGATAAAAGATAGTCATGTTTATATAGTTAGTAATAAGAAAAATAAGCTACAACTAGAAAATGAATCCAAAAACATATTTTTGGTTAAAGAAAAACTTAGTGTATTAACAGAAAAGTTATTTAAAGACTATCAATATATACTATTTATAATGGCTACAGGAATAGTTGTAAGGGTTATAGCACCATACATAGTTAGTAAATTTAGTGACCCAGCAATAATGGTCACAGATGAAAAAGGAGAAAATGTTATAAGTTTACTTAGTGGTCATATGGGCGGAGCTAATGAAATGACTAAACGTATAAGTGAGCTGATAAATGCAAATCCAGTAATAACAACGGCTACCGATGTAAATAAAAAGTCAGCTTTAGATATGATTGCAAAAGAATTAGATGCACATATAGATGATTTTAGAGATAACGTAAAAGATGTAAATGCTATGCTAGTTAACAATCAAGATGTTGGTATTTATATAGATGGAAAATACGATGTAGATACTAGAGGATTTAAAGTTTTAGCTAATCTTGAAAATACAGATAGTATTGCAAAGATAGTAGTAATAACAAATAAAAATGATTTTTTTAGAGATTACATCGATAAGTATAAAGACAGTTGTATAAATCAAAAACAATTAGAAGAAAAAATTATAAAAGTTATTCCAAAAGATAGAGTTATAGGCATTGGATGTAGAAGAAATACAGACAGTGATCTTTTAAAAGAGTCTTTAGATGATTTATTAAAAAGATATAACATTCATATTAAATCAATTAAAGAAATAGGAAGCATAGATATAAAGCATGATGAAAAAGCAATAATTGATTTAGCAGAAAATTTATCTGTACCATTTAAAACTGTTTCGACAAATGAAATATCGAAAGTGGATTATTTATTTGAAAAATCAGAGTTTGTAAAGAAAAATGTAGGAGTATACTGCGTTTCAGAGCCTGTTGCTTATATATTAAGTAAAGGAAATTTGATAATTGAAAAACATAAATATAAAGGAATAACAATTTCTGTTGGGAGGGTGTCAAAGTGATATATGTTATAGGTATAGGACCAGGAAGCAAAGAATTAATGACAATGCAATGTATAGATGCAATAAAGGATGCTGAAGTTATAGTAGGTTACAAGACCTATATAAACTTAATAACAGATCTTATAGAAGGTAAAGAAGTAGTACAAAATGGTATGAGACAAGAAATCGATAGATGTAGAGAGGCTGTTGAAATAGCTAAGACTGGTAAAAAGGTTGCAGTTATAAGTAGTGGAGATGCTGGGATATATGGAACGGCAGGTCTTATATTAGAACTTACTGCTAAAGAAGAACAAAACATAGATGTTAAGGTTGTACCAGGAGTTACTGCTAGTATAGGTGCCGCTGCAATACTTGGTGCACCAATAATGCATGATTTTTGTCATATAAGTTTAAGTGATCTATTAACTCCATGGGATGTCATAGAAAAAAGATTAAGATTAGCTGCAGAAGCTGATTTCGTAGTTTGTCTGTATAATCCAAGAAGTAAAGGAAGAAGTGAGCATTTAGCTAGAGCTTTTGAAATAATGGGAGAATTTAAAGATGGAAATACTCCTGTTGGAATAGTTAAAGATGTAGGAAGAGCAAAAGAAGAAAAGTTTGTATGTACTTTCGATACTATGGACTTTGAAAGGGTTGATATGACTACTATGGTAGTGGTAGGAAATAAATCTACATTCATACATGATGACTTAATGATAACTCCAAGAGGTTATACTGTATGATTTTAGTTTTAGGTGGAACATCAGACAGCTTGGAGATATGCGACAGAATAAATAAATATGAAGATTTACCATATACACTTTCTGTGACAACAAGTTACGGAGAGGATCTTGCAAGAAAACATGCTAAAAATGTAATTACAGGTAAGCTTACAAAGGAAGATATGGTAAGGTTTATAGAAAAAAATAATATAAATAAAATTATAGATGCTACTCATCCTTATGCTATTGAAGTATCTAAAAATGCTATACAGTGTGCAAAGGAATTAAATATAGATTACTTAAGATATGAGAGAAAATCTTTAATAGAGGATATATCTTATGAAAATAAATATATAGTAAGTAGTATAGAAGAGGCATGTAAAATAGCTAGAGAAAAAGGAAGAAACATATTTATAGGAACTGGAAGTAAAAACTTACCTAAAATAGTTGAACTTATACCAGATAGAAACTTAATAGTAAGAGTTTTACCAACTAGTGATGTAATACTAAGTTGTGAAAGTGTAGGTCTAAATGCAGACAATATAATTGCTATGAAGGGACCTTTTAGTCAAAGTATAAATGAAGAATTTTATAAACATTATAATGTAGATATAGTAGTAACTAAAGAAAGTGGTATTGCTGGTGGGTTCTTAGAAAAGGTCAATGCTTGTGAAACACTTCAGATACCAGTAGTAATCATAACAAGAGAAAAAATAAACTACCCGCTAGTAGTAAATGAGATAGATGAATTAGAAAAGTTATTATAAATTTAGGCAAGGTGGAGCGAGTATGAAAAAGGCAGTTTTAGTAGTAAGCTTTGGTACAAGTTATAAAGAAACTAGAGAAAAAACTATAGAAGCTTGTGAAAAGAAAATAAAAGAAGGATTAGAAGGATACGATTTTTTTAGAGCGTTTACTTCTAATATGATAATAAGAAAGTTAAAAAATAGAGATGGTTTACACATAGAAAATCCAATAGAAGCATTGGATAGATTATATAAAGAAGGATATCAAGAAGTTATAGTTCAAACACTTCATATAATATGTGGAGAAGAATTCAATAAGTTAAAAGAACAAGTTGAAAGCTATAAATATAAGTTTGAAAAGATAATACTAGGTAGACCATTATTGACATATATAGAAGACTATAAAGAAACAGTAGAAGCTATAGAAAATCAAATACCAAAGATGAACGAGCAAGAGGCTGTTGTATTTATGGGGCATGGAACGTTTCATGAATCACATTCAACATATCCAGCTTTAGAATATATGTTAAGAGATTCAGGTATAAATGCATATGTTGGAACAGTTGAAGGATATCCAGAGATAGAACACGTTATAAGAAGATTAGAAGCAAATAATATAAAAACAGTAAACTTAATGCCATTTATGCTAGTAGCAGGAGACCATGCGATAAATGACATGGCTGGAGATGAAGAAGACTCTTGGAAGAGTATATTTGAAAGTCATGGATTTGAAGTAAAAATACACTTACAAGGATTAGGAGAGAATCCTTGTATTCAAGATAAATTTATGAGACATGCACATAATTGTGTAGAAAAACTAGAAGATATATGTTAATTAATTAGGAGGAGATTTGAGATGGCAAAATTTTATGGAATAGGTACAGGGCCAGGGGATAGTTCATTACTAACAATAAAAGCAGTAGAAACTTTACAAAATTTAGATACATTATATACGCCAGAAGCTAAAAAAGGTGGAGAAAGCTTAGCTTTATCAATAGTAAGTAAATATTTACCAGATGGTTTAGAAATAAAGTCAAGACATTTTCCAATGAACTTTAATGATGCAGAGAAGATATTAGCTTGGAATCAAATAGCTGATGAAATAGTAGAAGATGTAAGAGCTGGAAAGAATGTAGGGTTTGTAACTTTAGGAGATCCTATGATATACAGCACATATGTATATATAATGGAAAGACTTATAGGAAGTATAGATGTAGAGACAATACCTGGAATATCTTCATTCTCTAATATAGCATCTAACCAAAACTTCCCATTAGTTATGGATAGAGAGCCATTAATAATAATACCATGTACGATAGAAGAAGAAAAAATAGACTATGCATTAGAAAACTATAGTTCAATAGTATTAATGAAAGTTTATAAGAATTTTAAAGAAATAATAGGTAAATTAGAAAAGAATGGTCTTATAGAGCACTCTATATTAGTAAGTAATTCATCTCAAGAAAGAGAAGAAGTATATACGAATTTAAGAGATTTAAATTTAGAAGAGAAAATATCTTACTTTTCAACTATACTAGTTAATAAAGAGGTTAAAAAAGAGGTTAAAGTAGGATAGTTAATAGTAAGCTCTAAAGGAGATGAAGTTATGAAAATAATAGTTGGAACTAGGGGGAGTAAGTTAGCAGTAACTCAAACTAATTGGGTTATAAATAAACTTAAAGAAAAACATCCTGAAGTTGAATTTGAAACTAAGATTATAAAAACTAAAGGTGACTTAATACAAAATGTCAGTTTAGATAAAATAGGAGATAAAGGGTTATTTGTAAAAGAGATAGAACAACAGCTAATTGATGGTCAAATAGATATGGCAGTTCATAGTATGAAAGATATGCCATCAAATTTACCTAAAGGATTAAAATTTGCAAGTATACCTAAAAGAGAAGATGCTAGAGATGTACTTGTACTAAAGGAAGGATACTCTAGTATAAATGATTTACCTAATGGAGCAAAAGTTGCAACAGGAAGTAAAAGAAGAAAATATCAGCTATTAAAGTATAGACCAGATTTAAATATAGTTCCGATAAGAGGAAATATTGATACTAGAATTAGAAAGATAGTAGATGAGAACTTAGATGGAGTAGTTTTAGCTGCATCAGGACTTTTAAGAGTAGGTCTTGAGGATAAAATAACTTATTATATACCTAAAGATATAATGATTCCTGCGCCAGCACAGGGTGCTTTAGCTATAGAAATTAGAGAAAATAGTAAAGATATAGAAGAAATAATAAATTCACTAAAAGATAAGGAAACTGAAATACAAGTTGCAGCTGAAAGAGGATTTCTAGATGGAATAAATGGAAGTTGTCATATTCCTATAGGGGCTTATTGTGATGTTGACGGAGAAAATATAAGTCTAACTGGTTTATATGGAGATGAAGAGGGAAACAATTTAATCACAAAAACTATAAGTGGAAAAGCATCAGAAGCTCGTGAAATAGGACTACAATTAGCTAAACTAATTTCAAAGGAGTATGAACGTTATGAAGGGTAAAGTTTACTTAGTAGGGGCAGGACCAGGAGATTATAAATTATTAACTTTAAAAGGACTAGAGTGTATAAAAAAAGCAGACGTTATAGTTTATGATAGATTAGCAAATAAAAACTATCTAAAAGAAGCTAAGGAAAACTGTGAATTTATATATGTAGGTAAAGCATCAAGTAACCACACTCTTCCTCAAGATGATATAAATAGAGTTATAGCTGATAAAGCTAAAGAAGGTAAAATAGTAACAAGACTTAAGGGAGGAGACCCTTATGTATTTGGCAGAGGTGGAGAAGAAGGAGAACTTTTAAAAGAAGAAGGTATAGAGTTTGAAGTTGTACCAGGTATAACTTCAGCAATAGGTGGGCTATGTTATGCAGGTATACCTATAACTCACAGAGATTATGCATCTTCTTTTCATGTTATAACAGGTCATTTAAGAGATGATGACAAAGAAAATCCAGAAATAAACTGGAATGCATTAGCTAATACAAATGGTACATTAGTATTCTTAATGGGGGTAGCTAACCTTCAAAAAATTAGTTCTAACTTAATAAAAGAAGGAAAATCAAAAGATACACCAGTTGCTCTTATAAGTTGGGCAACAAGATCTAATCAAAGGGTTATAACTTCTACATTAGAAAATGTATATGAAACTGCAGTAAGGGAGAATGTGAAGCCACCAACTCTTATAGCTGTTGGAGATGTAGTTGAATTAAGAGATAAATTAAACTTCTTTGAAAGTAAGCCTCTATTTGGGAAAAATGTAATAGTTACAAGATCTAGAACTCAAAGTAGTTCTTTAGTATCAAAAATATCTGATTTAGGTGGAAATCCGATAGAAGTACCGACTATAAAGATAGAAAAAATAGAAAATAATATAGCTTTAGAAAATGAAATAAAAAATATAAAAGACTATACATACTTAATATTAACAAGTAAAAATGCTGTTGATATATTCTTTGATAAGCTAGATGAAATGGACCTTGATAGTAGAGTGTTAGCAAACTTAAAAGTTTGTGCTATAGGATCCGCTACTGCTAAAGAAATAAAAAATAGAGGAATAAAGGCAGATGTCGTTCCAGAAAAATTTGTTGCAGAATATCTATTTGAAGAATTGAAGGATGTATTAAAAGATTCTGATAAAGTTTTAATACCTAGATCAAAAAATGCTAGAGACTTTTTAGTTGATAAAATAAGTGAAATATGTGAGGTTAAAGAAGTTCACATATATGAAACAGTACTAGATGATAGCAAAAAAGATGAAGTATTAGATATATTAAACTCAGGAGAAGCAGATTATATTACATTTGCAAGTTCATCTACGGTTACAAACTTTGTAGATATAATAGGAAAAGAAAATATAGATAAGCTAAATGAATTAAAAGTTATATCTATAGGACCTATAACTACACAAACTGCTAAAAGTTTAAATATAAATGTTTACAATGAAGCTGAAGTTTCAACTATAGATGGAATGATTGATTCTATAATGAATGATAAATAGGTATGTTAAAAAGTATAAATCTCAATAATATATTGAGGTTTATATTTTTATATAATGATAGTTTATAAAATATATATGTTATTGATAATTTTAATGAAACACTACTTTGAGCAATGGACTTATCTTAAACTAAAGTAATAGCATATTGTTGGTTAAATGAAGTGTTTATCAGACAGGTTGCTTAAGGTAAGTGAATTTTATATGGAGGAAAAATAAATGTTAAGAAGACCTAGAAGGCTAAGAATAAATAGTGCTACTAGAAATTTAGTTAGAGAAACTAAATTAAATATTGAAGATTTAATATATCCTTTATTTATAGTAGAAGGTGAAAATATAAAACGAGAAATATCATCTTTACCAGATGTATATCACTTCTCATTAGATATGTTAGAGGAAGAGATAAAAGAAATAAAGGATTTAGGAATAGAACATGTTATACTGTTTGGTATACCACATGACCATGAGAAGGATGCTTGTGGTAGTGAAGCGTATAACGAGAATGGAATAATTCAAAGGGCTGTTAGAAAAATAAAAGAAATAGATCCAGATATGAATGTAGTTACAGATGTATGTATGTGTGAATATACTAGTCATGGACATTGTGGGATACTAACTGAAGGTGGATATGTAGATAACGATAAAACACTAGAGCATTTAGCACAAATAGCTGTAAGTCATGTAAAAGCAGGTGCAGACATGGTTGCACCTTCAGATATGATGGATGGAAGGGTAAAAGCTATAAGAGAAGCTTTAGATAAAGCTGGATTTGTACATATACCAATAATGTCTTATAGTGTGAAATATGCATCTACATTCTATGGTCCATTTAGAGAAGCTGCAAATTCAGCACCATCATTTGGAGATAGAAAAGCCTATCAAATGGATCCAGCAAACACTAATGAAGCATTAATAGAAGCAGAACTTGATGTATTAGAAGGTGCAGATATATTAATGGTTAAGCCTGCATTATCATATTTAGATGTAATAAGAAGGGTAAAAGATAATTATAATTTACCTTTAGCTGCTTATAATGTTAGTGGTGAATACGCTATGCTTAAGTCAGCAGTTAAGAATGGAATATTAAGTGAAGGAGCTATATATGAATCTATCTTGTCTATAAAAAGAGCAGGAGCAGATATAATAATAACTTATTTTGCAAAAGATTTAGCAAAAATGATAAGGGATAATAAATAGTTTTGATTATATAATGTGATGCTTTAAAATAAATTAAAATGTTTTATTATAAGGCATCACATTTTAATTATAATAGGGAGGAATGATTAACAATGTTATATCCTATTAATTTAGAAATAAAAGATATGAAAATAACTATAATTGGTGGAGGAGATGTAGCTTATAGAAAATGTAAGAATTTTTTAGAATTTGGTAAGAGTGTTAGAGTTGTTTCTCCAGAATTTATTGATAGTTTTGAATTAATTAAGAATAACGTAGAGTTAATTTATGATGTGTATAAAGAAGAGTATATCAAAGATAGCTTTATAGTAGTAGCAGCAACAAATAATAAAGAAATAAATAAAAATATAGGTATATATTGTAGGAGTTGTGGCAAACTAGTTAACGTGGTAGATGATATAAAACTATCAAATTATACAGTTCCTTCTTATGTGAAAAGAGGAGATTTACTTATTAGCATATCTACAGGAGGAAAAAGTCCTTCATTATCATCAAAGATAAAAAAAGAATTAGAAGAAAAATATGATGATAGTTACGAAGAATATATAAATATATTAGGTGAAATTAGACAAAAAGTTATAAAAAATTACAAAAATATTTCTGAAAGAAAAAAAGTGCTTAAAGACCTGGTAAATCTAGATTTGGAAGAACTTAAAACATTAGAAAATAAGTTTTAATTAATAAAAAATAAAAAAAGTTTGTAAAAAAGTGTTGACGATACAATTTTAAGGTGGTATAGTTATACTTGTCCTTAAGGAAAGGGCAAAACAAAAGAAAAAACTTTAAAAAATAAGTTGACAAAGAAAAATAACTTTGATAAACTTAAGGAAGTTAAAAAA
>NZ_CATXCO010000013.1:0-26152 GCF_958366745.1 uncultured Romboutsia sp. | reverse complement strand
ATCTTTCAAGTACATTTCTCGCATCTTCAAAATCATATTTTAAACATCCAACTAAATCAGCATGCCCTGGTCTTACTTTTTCTACTTTTTTAGTTTCAAAATCAATGTTGTCCATAGGATTCATATATTGTATCCAGTTTTCATAGTCTTTGTTTTTTATCTCTATTGATATAGGTCCACCTAATGTTATTTTTCCTCTTACTCCACTTAAGATATTTATCTTATCTTTTTCTATTTTCATTCGGCCACCGCGACCATACCCACCTTGTCTTTTCTCTAATTCATAGTTTATTTCATCTATATTTAATTCAATATTAGCTGGTATTCCATCTAATATTGATATTAAGCTTTTTCCATGTGATTCTCCACTAGTTAAGTATCTTAACATATTTTCCTCCTTTGTTTTTTACTCAAAAAGAGCTTGTTTAATCAAGCTCTTTTATATCTATTATATATTTATTTAAGTTTTCTTTTAGTGTTTCTTTAAATGATGTATTTTCTTCATACTCTAGCTTATCTGTATTATTTAAATATATATTATATTTTAATTTGTTATTTACACTTTTAAAGAAAAAGTCCATTACTATTTGCCCACCCATAAATTGTGTTTCATACGGAGTAGATCCTCCTACAGCAATGTACATTCCTATACGTTTTTTACTTCTATCAATTGAAGGCTTCTTTAATATATATTTACTTGCATAAATTGCCTGTGTTCTATCGACTAGTGTTTTTAATTTTGCAGTTATACAATCAAAGTTTACAGGACTTATAACTATAACTCCCTTTGCTTTATCAAACATTTCATACATTGGTGTCATATCATCTTTAAATTTACAAAATCCAGTTTTTTCACAAAAACCACATGCTGTACAATATTCTATGTTCATATCATAAATATTAAATATTTTATTTGATATATTATTTTGATTTAATTTATTTGAGATTTCTTCAGAAATTTTAAAGCAATTTCTATTTTTTCTAGGGCTTCCATTTATTATTAAAATATCTGTATTCATAGTATCCCCCTTAATTATTCTTTAGCATCACTATTAATATATCATCATCATAGTTATCCTTATTAGAGAATTCTTTAAGTTCACTTTTTAGTTTTTCTATAATTACTTCTTGATTATTTTTGTAATTATTTTTTATAAAGTTTTCTAATCTAGATATTCCATATTCTTCTTTTGATTTATTTTTTATTTCTAATACCCCATCTGTGTACATACAAATCATACTACATTCATCTAGGCTTAATACATTATTTTCATAGCTTACATCTTCTATAACACCTATTGGTATCCCTTTTTTACAATCTAAATTTCTTTTTATAGAACTATCTTTTTTTATTATAATAGGACTATAATGACCTGCATTTGATATTGTTATTGTATTTTCTTTGGTATCTATCATACTTACTAAACAAGTTGTGAATATTCCCATTTTATCAAATTCATCATAAAGCATATTATTTAGATTAGTCATTATTTCTCCAGGTGAGCTACAAATTCTAGATAATACTTTAAATGCTCCTTTTATAATAGCTACTGCATAATTTGATACTATACCATGTCCCATTACATCAGCTAGTATATACACTATTTTTTCATCACTAACTTTTATTGCATGATAAAAATCCCCACCTACTACTTTAGCTGGTCTATGATAGAAATTTAGCTCATTATCTATACTATATTTTATTTTACTTTCATTCATTATTAGTTTTTGCTGTTTATTTAATACATCTAATTCATTTTCAAGAATCTTATGTTTAATCTCTACTAAATTATATTCATATAGTTTAAGTGCTACCGAAAGCTGTTTTGCAAATATACTTAATATGTTTAAATCATCCTCTGTATAATTAGGGCTATTTGCACATACTATATAACCAATAACTGATTTACTATCTTTAATCTTATAGTATATATAGTTTTTTATTTCCTTATAATTCAATTTATTTTCATTACAATATGCTCCTATAGAATCTTGAGATAGTATTTTTCCGATTATAGGATATATGTTAGTTTGCTTTTTTCCTTCTACACCATAGAAACTAAACATCTTATTTTTATTCTCTACTTTTTCCGTTACTATTATAGTCTCCTTACTGTGTGTTATATGGCAAGCTTGTTTACTTAAATGATCTAAAAACTCATTTATATTATTATTAAAATATAGCTTTTGTATTGCTTCATTTATAGAGCTAATAGCACCTCTTAATTTATGAACTAACATATGAGTATTGTTATTTTTCATTGTTATATCTATAGATAAACTTATAAGAGATGATACAGATGAAATAAAATCTATATCGTATTCATTTATTTTATCATCTTTAGTTAAAAAGCAAGTCATAAAACCTACTACATTATAATTAACAACAAGAGGAAAAACAATTCTTCCTATATATCCTTCTTTTTTAGCTAATTCTCTTTCATCTACTGCTCTTTCATCTTCAAATATGTTTTCTATGTATATTATTTCCTTTTTAGCTACAGCTTCATGTATATATTTAGGATATTCATTAAAATCTATTTTAATTCCCATTGAAGTTTTTATATCAAATAAATCTGGTATTTCATTTAAAGTCTCCGAACACACTAAATAAGCATATTCATAGTTATTCCTATAAAATAAATTTACACATGCTTTAGTGGGATGAACTACCTCAAGCATTTTTTCTATTATTTTATCCTTTATATCAAAGAAATTTAATGATTGAGTTACCATAGCTGATATATCAACTAAGTTTTTCATTTTATAATTTTCTGTATTATTGTTATCAAACATACTCGTCCTCCCCCTTATTTCGTCATTATTTAATATTACTATATATATCTTTTATAGTAAATAAAAAAACAACTATAAAGCTAATCACTATAGACCAATTAAAATTTGTTATAAGTCCAAGTATCAAAAGAGTTATAAGTATGTTTATACCTGATTTTCCTCTCTCAGTTAATACATCTAATGTAGTCATTTCTACATTATCTTTTAAATGCTTTATACTGTCTAAAATTTGTTGTTCTAAGTTTCTTTTATAAATTATGTATAAAAACTCTATTAAAAATAATCCAATCCCTAATAGAGTATTTATTTCAAATGCTAATATAAGTGTAATCATTACTATTATAAGTTTTATTATATTAAGTGCTAAACTATCTATTTTAAGTGTTAAGTTTTTAATTTCTTTATATTCATCCTTCAATGAATACTCCCCATTTGGCATTTTTTTCATATTAGTTTTTACAACTTCAGAATAAAAAAGTTTTATTATTCCATTTATCATAGTGTACCTCCAAATTTGTTTATATTTTTAATTTTTACAATTATATTATTTTTTATACTTGACAATAATAAAAGTATTGAGCTTTCTAACCATATAAATAAAGGAGTGTTTATTATGCAAATGGAACAACTAGATCTAGAAATCCGTAGTAAAATTTATAATTATACAAAAAAAATACTTAGAAAATATCAAAAAGGAATTACTACTGGAAAACTAACTGCTGATAAGTTTGTTGAGAATATCATATCCAATGGAGATATAAATGATATCTTAGATGAAAAACTTTTATTAGAAAATGATTTTAAAGAGTCTTATACCTCTTATATAGAAAAATTAATAAATATTCAAAATGAAAACTTATCAAGTAGCAAAAAAAGAGGTGCAAAATCCATACCTGAAAAACCTAGTATATCTCAAAGAATAAAACTTAAAAATTTACTAGAATCTAGTGGTTACACCTTATCCATTCCTCTTGAATATTTAAATAGTTTTGATGTTGATTGTATTATAAAATATATAACTACTCAGTCTATAGATCTAGGAGATGAACGAATCTATAACTATGTGCATAAATCTAATTTAAATTAAAAAAGAAGTCAAATGACTTCTTTTTTAATTTATTATATTCTATTTTATATTAACCTAATGCTTTTTCTAATTTTGATAAGTGTTGTATTGGATAATATTTAAGTAACTCTCTAAATTCAGCCACTGATAATCCTTCTGTTGTTGTATAAATACGTATTTTTTCATCTAAATCTGCATTTATAAATTTAGTTTTTATTTCATCAAAATTAACTGTAGGCATATGTACCACTCCTTATATATATATTCTTTTGTATTGTATCCATAAATAAAAATTTTATTACCATATAAATAAATTAATAATAGCCTTATAAATTTTATAAATTTATAAGGCTATTCCTATTGTATCTCTATATTATTCTATTATCTACTATTGTTGCTTTCCAGCCATTTGTTGTTCAGCCATTTCAACTAATTTCTTAGTCATGTATCCACCTACATAACCATTTTCTCTAGCTGTTAAATTACCTTTGTCCATTTGTTGATAGTTAGCCATACCTAATTCATTAGCTATTTCTAATTTCATTTGATTTAAAGCTTGTTTAGCTTGTGGAACTACTTTTTGATTATTATTGTTGTTTGCCATTGTTGATTACCTTCTTTCTAAATAATTTTGTTTCTTGGTAGTATTATATGGACTTTACTACTTTTCATTCTTGGTAATTTTTACACACAATAATATTTTTCTAACAATAGTATCCAGCTAAATATCCTGTTGAAAATGCAATTTGAAGGTTAAATCCACCTGTATATGCATCTACATCTATAACTTCTCCAGCAAAGAAAAGACCTTCTATTAATTTAGATTCCATAGTACTAGAATTTATTTCATTCACTTTAATTCCGCCTGAAGTTATTATTGCTTCCTCTATAGGTCTATATCTTTTTACAGTTAAAGTTATGTTCTTTAATAAGTGAACTAAAAACTTTCTTTGTTCTCTAGATATTTGATGAACAACTGTATCTTTATCAATTTCACTTAATTCTATTATTACAGGAATTAATTTTTTTGGTAATAAGTCATCTAATGCATTTTCAAACTTCTTGTTAGTATATTTTTGGAAATCTCTCTGTATCCTTTTATCTAATTTTTCTTCATCTAGTGCAGGTTTTAAATCTAATACTATTTTATAGTTTTCTTTTGTAGTATCTTTCATTCTACAACTTGCAGATTTTATAACTGGTCCGTCAACACCATACTTTGTAAACTCAAGTTCTCCAAAATCATCATATATTTTTTTATTTTTACTGTTATACACTGATATTTCAATATTTCTAAGAGATAATTTTTCAAGATTTTTTACAAAGGATTCTTGCACTTCTATTCCTATTAATGACGGCTTAGTATCTACTATACTATGACCAAGACTTTTAGCAAATTTATATCCATCTCCTGTTGAACCCGTTAATGGATAACTAAGTCCTCCAGTTGCAATTATTACACTATCACATAATATTTCTTTTTTATTATCTAATATTACCTTTTCTATCTTACTGCCTTTTGATACTACTTTATCTACTTTTGTATTAAGAAGTAATTTTACTTTTTGACTTTTTATCATTTTTTCAAGGGCATTAGCAATATCATGTGCTTTATCACTTGAAGGAAATACCCTTTTTCCTCTTTCTGTTTTAGTTTCAACACCTAATTTATTAAACATATCAATAACATCAGTATTTGTAAAAGTGTAAAATGCACTATATAAAAATTTACCATTTGTAGGTACATTTTCTATAAGTTCTTCTATATCACAATCATTAGTTATATTACATCTACCTTTTCCTGTTATTAATATTTTTCTTCCAACTCTATGATTTTTCTCTATTAATGTTACATCTAATCCTCTATTAGCCGCAGTTGCAGCTGCCATCATACCTGCTGCTCCAGCTCCTATTACTACTACTTTTTTCAAATTGTCACCTCAAGTTTATATTTATTTTAAGCTAATTTTGTTATTTTAAATAATGCTGGAACACCTGCTACAGCATATAAAGTTATTATTAAATATTTTATAAATTTAAATAATACATATTTAGGCATTATATAGTTTAATATTAAAAATACTAATAAAAGTGTAAATATTCCTAATATAAATCTGTATGCACTTTTTACTATATAGTCTTTATTAGTATCTATTTTTGAACTAAAGCTAATTTCTTTTTTATATTCATCTATAGTATTAAATTTTATAAACTTATCTTCAATTATATACCCTAATATAAATCCTGATAAAAGTCCTAACATCTTAATATATGATTCACTTTTTACTATAAAAATAAAAATTATAAATGGTATTAGCGTTAATAATAAAAGTTTATAGTCTTTATTTTTATCTACAATATCAAATAATTTTGAGAACATTATTGTAAATACTATACCAAATATCCATCCACAAATTACATCTATAGGCCAGTGAACACCTAAATATAATCTAGATAATCCAACTCCTAATATCATTATTAAACCTAATATATACATCCATTTTTGCCTAAATATAATCATTAAACTGGTCCAAAATGTTGTAGCTGTTTGTGTATGTCCACTTGGAAAAGAATAACCTGTAGCAGTAGACACCCTTAAAGATTCAAGTCCCTCAGTTCCTATAGGTCTCGGTGCTTTTACATATTCTTTTATTCCTGTATTTATTGCTATATTTGCTGTTAATGAAAATAAAAGTTTTTGACCATATTTTTTATTTATACACCAGTACATTATAGCAGTTAAAATAACTATAACTGGTACTTCTGTGCTTATTGTTAATATTAAAAAGAACGCATTTAATATTGGATTCCTTATACTTTGAAAAAATTTTAATATATTAATCTGAATATTCATAATCTCCTCCTTATCTTTGTATCTTATATGATTATACACTTTTTTTAATATAAATATTAAATAAAAATTATTTGTATAATAGCTACTTTTCCTTAAAGAAAAAACCACATCATTTTTATGATATGGCTTTTTACTGAAATTATTGTAATTTATGATGCTAGATTAGTTACTGCATTTTCTGTACACTTATTTATATTGAATATTTTCTTTGATATTAATATAATCATAAACTCTGATATTGCCATACTAATCCATATTCCATTTTCCCCAAAAGCTTTTGCCATAATAACTAATACTATAGGTAAAATTAATATAGATCTCATTGCACATATCATGTTTGAGTATTTTGGTATTTCTATAGCTTGATAGTACATAGTTGTAGTTAAGTTTTTTCCTATGAATAAATACGCTAAGTTGTTTATATTTACTGCTATATATGATATATTTATAAGCTCTTTATCTGATGTAAATACAGAAATTATCTCTCTTCCAAATACAAAACATAATAAAGCAAAAATTATTCCTATTATAATTGATGTTCTATTTGAAAGTTTATAAAATACTAGCATTTTTTCACCATCTTTAGCTCCATAATTGTAACTTATAAGTGGCTGAGCCCCAAGAGTAACTCCTAAAAGTACTAAGTATATATTCGTAGTTATATAGTTTATTATTGCATAGGTAGATATACCTATTTCTCCAACTGTATTAACTAAAACTAAATTATGAACAAATATTATAACTGAAAAAGCTGCCTCTGCAAAAAATGATGGTAATCCTATTTTTAATACTTCCCTTATTGTACCTGCCTCTAGATTTTGCTTTCCAAAACTTAATTTTCCTTTTTTTAATATAAAATGTGGAAGAGCTATTAAAAGAGTTATTATTTGTCCAAATCCTGTAGCTATTGCTGCACTTTTTATACCTAATCCCAATTTAAATATGAATATATAATTTAAAATTATATTACTTATAGTTCCACATATGGTAGATACCATTGCAAGCTTTGGCTTATTATCATTTCTTAAAAAGCTATTAAATGCAATTCCTAATAAGCTTGGTAAACAAAACATTGCATAATATTTTAGATACTCAGCCGCTAATGGTAGTAGGTTTTCAGTAGCTCCCATTATTTTAACTATTGGTTTTGCAAATATAACACAAATTGCACTTAAACAAAGACTCATTATTATTAGCATATATGTAACCTGTCTAAATATACTAATTCCTTTTTCATCTTCATTTGCTCCAAAGTTCTTTGATATTAATGCACCACCCCCTACTGATACCATAGTTGCCAGACCAAAAAACACTATTGTAATTGGCATTACTATATTAACTGCCCCTAGTGCAGCATCTCCTATTCCATTTCCTAAAAATACACCATCTATTATTGTATTCAATGATGCTATACACATAGCTAAAGCTGATGGTATTGCATAACCTAAAAACTGTTTGACCATTTACCTTTCCTCCTTTTTATTTACTCTTACAATATTAAACCCTCCACCAATGGCAAGGTCAATATTTATATTTTTTAATATTTCTATTTTAACTAAACTTGTTTCTTCATTGTATTTTATAAATACCTCATTTAATCCGTATCTAATATTTTAAATAATAATATTTAACTATAAAAATAAGTTAATTAACATGTTCCTCTAAAAAATTCCATAGTTAAGTAGTTCATTTTTATTAATTATATATTTATAATTATCCTTAAATTTTTATAAAAAAAATCCGTATTACTAGTTTATAATACGAATTTTATATTTTTAATTTATTTTTAAACTGTAACTGAACCTATATAAGGTAAATTTCTATATTTTTCTGCCCAATCTATTCCATATCCAACAATAAATTTATCTTCTATTACAAACCCAACATAATCAACTGGTATATTTGAAGTTCTTCTTTCAGGCTTATCTAATAGAGTACATAATTTTAATGATTTAGGATTTCTTATTTCTAACTCTTTTACTAAATTACTTAAAGTAAGTCCTGAATCTATTATATCCTCTACAATTAATACATTTTTTCCAGCTATATCAACATCTAAATCTTTTAATATTCTAACTGTCCCTGAACTTTCAGTTCCATTTCCATAGCTTGAAACACTCATAAAATCTATATTTACATCTAAATTTATTTTTCTTATTAAATCAGAAACAAATACACTGGCTCCTTTAAGTATACCTACTACTAATAATTGTTCTCCTTCATAATCTTTTTCTATTTGCTTTGCTAATTCTTCTACTTTTTTAGCTATTTCTTCTTCAGATATCATTACATCTATAGTTGCCATTTTCCCTGTCTCCTTTACGTATATTATAATAACCTTAGTATATCATATATATGTAAATAATAGAATATTTTTATTTAATTTTAATATATAATTCGTATCAGTTGTAATTAAGTAGTATAATTTGGAATAATGATATATTTATATTATAATTTATATATGTAAATAATAATTTTAGGATGGTGATTATGTGAAAGTAAATCATGGTGCAAATTTATATGATTTATCTAGTCAATATGGATTTTCAAAAGAGGATTTTATGGACTTTAGTTCTAATATAAATCCTTTTGGATCATCAAAACTAGCTAAAAAATATGTAATAAATAACATAGATAAAGTATCAGTATACCCTGACCCTGAATATATAGAACTAAAAACTTCTATATCTAATTACTGCAACTGTTCAATAGATAACATACTTTTAGGTAGTGGTGCTACAGAATTAATATCTTCTTTTATAGAAACTATTAATCCTAAAAAGTCGTTACTTTTATCTCCTGCTTATTCAGAGTATGAAAAGGAATTATCTAAAATAGGATGTAATATAACTAAATATTTTTCAAAAAAAGAATGTGATTTTAATATAGATGTAGACACGCTTATAGAAACTATAAATAAAGATAATTATGAGTTAATCGTTATATGTAATCCTAGTAATCCCACAGGATTTACTTTTACTAAAAATGAAGTAGAAAAAATATTAAATAGTACTAACTCTTTTGTTATGGTGGATGAAACATATATAGAGTTTACAAATATGTCTATTTATTCATCTACTTCATTAGTTGATAAATATAAGAATTTATTTGTTATAAGAGGTACTTCTAAGTTCTTTTCAACTCCTGGTATAAGACTTGGTTATGGACTAATTTCAAATAATAAAATAAAATTTGAAATGAACTCTAACCTTGATTTATGGAATATAAACATTTTTGCATCTATGATGGGTGAGGTAATGTTTAATGATAGTGAATTTATAGAAAGTACATATTCTTTAATGACAAAAGAAAGAGATTATTTAATAAATGAACTTAGTAAATTCGCTGATTTAAAAATTTATAACAGCCAAGGCAATTTTATATTATGCGAAATACAATCAAAATCACTTACAGCTAAAGAAGTTAGAGAAAAACTTATACCTGAGCGAATTATAATAAGAGACTGTGTATCATTTGATGGTTTAGATGAATACTTTTTCAGAGTCTGTATTCTGAAACCAGAAGAAAATAAATTATTAGTTGAGAATTTAAAGAAAATTTTTAAATAAAAATTTTTCCTTTCCCATTTCGTCAACGATATATCGTTGATAAAATCAATGATCAGATTACAAGTTATCTACAGCATATATATTTTATAATACCTTAATATAAAGAGAGTGTAGATTAAATCCACACTCTTTTATATTAAGCAACTTTATTATCTGCTTTTTTACTCCACTTTTTATTTAAATGATCTACAACTGCTGCTATAGCATTATCTCCTGATACGTTTGCTGCAGTTCCAAAACTATCTTGCGTTAAGTATAATGCTATCATTAGACTTGCAAGACCACCATCAGATGGTATACCTATCATTGGTAAAAATGGAAGTGCACTCATTATAGCTCCCCCTGGTGCTCCTGGTGCTGCTACCATTGCTATTCCTAACATTAATATAAATGGAAATACTGTTGAAAATCCATGATCCATACCATTCATCATAAGTACTGCAACAGCAAATGATGTAACAGATATTATACTTCCTGATAAGTGAATTGTTGCGCATAAAGGTACACAAAATTCTCTTATTTCTTTACTAACACCATTATTTTTAGCACATTCAACATTTACAGGTATTGTAGCTGCTGAAGATTGAGTTCCTACAGCTGTTAAGTATCCTGGTATTTGATTCTTTAACATCTTTAAAGGATTCTTACCAGTTACAAATCCTGCCGTTGTAAATTGTATTATTAAATATACTATATGTAATGGTATTACTACTAAATATACCCTCCAGAATATACTTAATATATTCCACACTTGTCCTGCATATGTTATATTTGCAAATGTTCCTGCAATATAAATCGGTAATAAAGGTATTATTATTGTTGATAAAACCTTCGTTATTATTTCTTGGAATTCTTGGAATAGATTATATAATATTTCCCCTTTATCATTATTTCTAAGCGCTGATATTCCAAGACCCATAGTAAATGAAAATACTATTGCTGCTGTTACATCTACCATTGGTGATAATGGTATTGTAAATATAGGTTCTAGCATTCCTGCTTCTGGATCTCCTATTTGTGATGCTACACTTGGACCTATGAAAGATGGGAATATCAACGATGCTACTATAAATGCTAATGTCCCTGCTACTATTGTTGATCCATAAGCTATTCCTGTTGTAACCCCTAATAATTTTCCAGCTCCTGTTGCAAGATCCGCTATACCTGCAGTTACAAATCCTATTATTATAAATGGGATTACGAACTTTAAGAACGCTGAGAATAATGAGCTTGCTGTAACTAAAACTTTTACTAAAAATTCTGGAGCAAACGACCCGATTAATATACCGGCTATGATACCTATAATTAATTTAGGAACTAATCCTATTTTCTTTTTACTCATAATTTCCCCCCTATGATTATTCTTTTTCTTTAGAATAACAATTTTTTAACAATGTTTCAACATTTTCCTTATACTTTTTTACCCTATCTTTTTCCATGTTTTCTATCTTATTATATATTTTAAAATAAAATTTAATTATTTATTATATTCTTCTACATAATAATTAGTACCAATTGTATCATATAAGTTTATAAAAGTTATAAAGCTATTTATTTTACCTTTCTTTAAAGATTATATAAAAAATAATAGTATAATTTCCTTATACGCAAAAAATGAATAGTAAAATAAATTACTATTCATCTTCATCATATATATTATAGTTTACATTTTCTATTACATTAGGGTCTTTACTATCTTTTAAAATCTTTTTATACTTTTCTATTTCTTCATTAACAATACCTAAACTCCAAACTAATACAAAGATATCATCAATAAATCCAAACATACCTGTAATTATTTCCGGTATTAAATCTATGCCTGAAATAATATATAAAATAGCAGTTAATAGTGAAAATATTAACTTAAACTTACTAAATATATTAACTCTATTATCAGTTAAAAAATCTGGTATTTTAAAAATATTTATAAAAAATAGTAATCCAAATTTTGCATTTTTAAATCTAACTAATACTCTTTTAAATGTATCTAATATCATATCAGTAACAAATGACATTTTACTCATTTTTATCACCTCATAAGCTATATATTAAGTTATATTATAACCCATATAATAGCTTATATAAATAGGTTATTTTATAAAAGGTGTATACCTGACTGTGAACATTTTCTTATCATATCATCAGGCCACACACCAACTTGAACTTCTCCTATATGTGCTTTATTTAAGAAATACATACATATTCTTGATTGACCTATTCCACCACCTATTGTATATGGTAGTTCTCCATTTAATAATGACTTATGATAATCTAATTCTTTTCTATCATTACAATTTGCTACATCTAACTGATATTTTAAACTCTCTTCATCGACTCTTATTCCCATAGATGAAAGCTCTATAGCATTATCTAATACTGGATTATAGAATAATATATCTCCATTTAATTCCCAATCATCATAATCTGGACTTCTTCCATCATGTTTATCTCCATTATCTAATATCTTTCCTATTTGCATTAAGAATACTGCACCTTTATCTCTTACAATTTTATCTTCTCTTTCCTTAGGAGATAAATCTGGATACATATCTAATAATTCTTGAGAAGTTATAAATGTTATTTCTTTAGGAAGTATCTTTTTTATTTCAGGATATATCTCATGAACGTGTTCCTCTGTTTCTTTAAAAACTTTATATATTTTTTTTACAACTTCTTTTAGCTTTACTTTATTTCTTTCTTCTTTATCTATAATAAGTTCCCAATCCCATTGATCTACGTATATTGAATGTATATTGTCTAATTCTTCATCTTTTCTTATAGCATTCATATCTGTGTATATTCCTCTTCCAGTCTCAAATCCATACTTTTTAAGGGCTACCCTCTTCCATTTAGCTAGCGATTGTACTATTTCTACATTCTTATTTATATTTGGTACATTAAAATTTACAGCTTTTTCTACTCCATTTAAATTGTCATTTGTTCCTGTCTCAGGTAATACAAATAAAGGAGATGAAACCCTTGTTAATTTTAGTTCTTCTGAAAGTCTTTGTTCAAAATAATCCTTTAGCTCTTTTATTGCTTGTTGAGTTTGTATTACTCCTAGGCTTGATTTATATTGTTCTGGTATTATTAAACACATATTATTCTCTCCTTATCATTATAATTTGAGCATGATATCATACATTTTATTCAAAACTTATTTTTAAACAAAAATCTGGCCATAAATTTTTGTCCAATAAAAAAACCTTTCGTCTCTATATTAAAAATATAGGGACGAAAGGTTATACTTCCGCGGTGCCACCCTGATTAACTTAAAATTTAAGTTCTCTCATCTGTACAGATTATTCGATACAGTTCAATTTGGTAACGGATTGATACCGGCTAAGCCTACTAAATTTAAATTTCGGTTAGCAACTCCTGGATGTTCTTCAATATAGACTTCATACTGGACTCTCACCATCTCCAGTTCGCTTTGACTACATTCTATACTTACTCTTCCATTCACAGTTTTTAAATTATTTATATAAGCTAATGATAGAATATTTAATTTATTCTGTCAATTACTTTATTTTTGCTTTAATTTTGATTGTTTTAATTCATTTTACTTAGTTTTTAAATTTAATACTTTTTAATAAGTTTAATATAAAAATAATTTTCTCTTTTAAAGTAGAAATCTTTTTCCTATTTATTAAAATTTTTAATAGAATAATTTAAAACTTTATACTTATTTAATTATCATTAGATACACTAGATGTACTTTCTCTTATTATAAGCTGACTTGGTATTATTACCTTCTTAGTGTAATTTCTATTATTCAATCTTTCTAGCATAAGCCCAACACATGCATTAGACATATTCTCAATGTGAACTCTAACAGTTGAAAGTGCTGGTAATGTATATCTTGAAACAAATATATCATTAAACCCAATTAAACTTATATCATTTGGTACACTTATTTTATTTTCATAAAGAGCCTTTAGTACTCCTGTTGCTATTGTATCAGTTGCTATAAAAAATGCCGTTGGTAAATTTCCTTTTTTTATAAACTCTATCATAGCAGTATATCCAGCAGATGCAGTCATGTCACAATTTATTATATAATCCTCATTTAATATATCTTTTTCTTTCATATATTCATTGTAGTACTTTAATCTTACATCCTTCTCTCTTAATTTATTATCACCTAGTGTATTTCCATCACCTATATATCCGATTCTAGTGTGTCCTAAATTATATAAATAATCAAGTGCTGAAAAAACGCCCATCTTAAAATTAATTTTTACCGAATCATATTTTTCATCATCAGGAGAAGAATCTAAAAAAACTATATTTGAAGAATATTCATTCATCAAATTGATTTCTTTATCTGAAAACTTGCCTATGGCTATTATTCCATCTAAATCTTTTTCTTCAAGTGATTCATAATTAAGTCCGTTATTATATAGCTTTACTAATTTTATATTATTATTGAAACATTCTTTTTCAACTGTGTTTTTTAATAATAAATAATATGGATCCTCTAATTGCTTTGAAACATCATACATTTCAACTAATCCAATTTTATATTTATTGCTTTTTTTTATTTTATTTTTTCTTTGTGTAATAGTTTTATATTCTAAATCTTCTGCTGCCTCAAATATTTTCATCTTAGTTTCGTCTAATACTAATAAGGTCTCATCATGATTTAGTACCCTTGATACTGTGCTTATGGATACACCTACCCTTTCCGATATTTCCTTTAAAGTTGCCACATAAATTCTCCCCTTTTTATTAATTGTTATATTAATATTATAAAAAAAGGTATGATTAAATACCACATATTTTCCATTTATTGTTTAATATTTCACATAATATATTCTATAATTTATAACTTATACTTCATATAAATAAAAAGCCTTAAATGAATTGATAATCATTTAAGGCTTTCTTACTACATATTAAACGTTTTATCAACGTATTCTTTTATTTCTTTCGCTGTACCCATAGCTAATACTTCATCTGCAAATTTTTGCATATCTGCATAAGATAAAGAAGTTATTAATTTTCTTGCTGGAAGTATAGATATTGGACTCATAGAGAATTCATCTAATCCAAATCCTAAAAGTATAGGTATCATTCTTTGATCTCCTGCACTTTCTCCGCACATTCCAACCCATTTTCCTTCTTTATGAGCATTATCTATAACCATTTTTATAAGTCTTAATACTGCTGGATTAAATTGATTGTATAAATGACTTATCTTTTGGTTCATTCTGTCTACTGCACAAGTGTATTGTATAAGGTCATTAGTTCCTATTGAGAAGAAATCTACATGCTTAGCTAATACATCAGATATAACTGCTGCAGATGGTATTTCTATCATCATACCAACCTCTACATCATTAGAGTAAGCTATATTTTCTGCATCTAATTCTTTTAATACTTCTTTTATTACCTCTTTAGCATCTAATAATTCTTCAAGTGAAGATATCATAGGGAACATTATTCTTAATTTTCCATGTACACTTGCTCTGTATAAAGCTCTTAATTGAGTTTTAAATATATCTTTTCTATCTAAACAAAGTCTTATAGCTCTGTATCCTAAGAATGGATTCATTTCAGCCTCCATTTCAAAGTAAGGAAGTTCTTTATCTCCACCTATATCTAATGTTCTTATTACTATAGGTTTATTATTCATTCCTTCAAGTACTGCTTTATAAGCTTCATATTGCTCTTCTTCAGTTGGGAAAGAGTCCTCTTTATCCATGTATAAGAACTCAGTTCTATAAAGTCCAACACCTTCAGCATCATTCTTTATAAGTCCTTCTACATCATTAGGACTTCCTATATTCCCTGCAAGTTCAACATGTCTACCATCAGTAGTTATTGATGCTTGTCCTTTTAATAATTCTAAAGACTTTCTGTATTCTTCAAATTCTTCTTTTAATGAAGCATATTTAGCTTTAGTTTCTTCATCAGGATTAACTATAACTTCACCAGTATCTCCATTAAATACTATATAATCCCCATCTTTTACTTTTTTAGTTATATCATTTAATCCAACTACAGCAGCTATTTCTAATGTTCTAGCCATTATAGCTGTATGAGAAGTTCTTCCACCTATATCAGTTAAGAACCCAAGCACCATATTCTTGTTCATTGTAGCTGTATCTGATGGAGTTAAGTCGTGTGCTATTAATACAACTTCTTCATCAAGTTCTGCTAAATCAACTACTTTTATACCTAATATATGTCTTAATACCCTATTTGTAACGTCTTTTATATCTGCTGCTCTTTCTCTCATGTATTCATTGTCCATAGATTCGAACATTGCAACAAATATTTCTTTTATTTCATTTAATGCATAGTCTGCATTAACTTTTTCATCTCTTATTTTAGATATTGCAGAGCCAATTAATTCAGGATCTTCTAATACTAATAAATGAGCTTCAAATATTTCAGCTTCATGCTCTCCTAGCTCAGCTAAAGCCTTTTCCTTAACCTTAGTTAATTCTTCTTTAGATACCTTAACTGCACTCTCAAGCTTTTGTATTTCTTTATCTATATTCTCGATAGTCTTTTTTTCTATAACTAATTCACTATGCTCTATTACTAAAGCCTTCCCTAGTGCTATCCCTGGAGATGCTCCTGTTCCTTTATACATTACTACTCCTCCTCATTTATATACCTTAAATATATTAAATAAACCTCGGATAAAACCGAAGTTTAATTATTATTCTCCAAATCCACCTTCGATTAATTCAACTAAAGCGTTAACTGCTGCTTCTTGATCTTCACCATTAGCAACAACTGTTAATTCATCACCTTGACCTAATCCTAAGCTCATTATACCCATTATAGATTTAGCGTTTACAGTTTTTCCTTTTGCTATTACTTCTACTGTAGATTTGAACTCAGCAGCTTTTTTAACAAACATTCCTGCTGGTCTAGCGTGTAATCCGCTTGCGTTTTTTATGCTTACATTTTTTTCCATTTGTAAAACCTCCAAAATTTATTTTTAAGTATTTATTTACTTTATTAGCTTACCTTTATTATAACTTGATTTTGGTAAAATTTCTAGTATTTTTGTTGTTTTCTATCCCTGGGGACTTTTTTTGTCCCTATATTTAAAATTGATTTGAAAAATCTTTTATAATACTATTAGTAATTACTTTTGTAAACTTATTTTTTTGCATTGGTATTATTGATTTTGTTTCATAAGTTAAGGATATATTTTTATTTTCATTTATATTTTTATTTACTACATCATAGAGTTTATGAAAATCATAAAGCTGAATTCTATTTATATTATTTTCTTCAAGCTTTTTTTCATATATACAATAGAATAAATCCTTATATGAAAAATCTTTATCTAATCCTAAATTTTCACCAAGCTTAGGTATCAAAACTTCTAATAATGTTCTTAATGTAGGATCTTTCTTTATATTAAATAAATTTAATATATTTTCTATAGTTTCTATTTTTAAGCTTTTAAATTTATTAAAACAATACTCTTCATCAAACATATAGTCTACATTAAAATAATATTTAATTCCTTCATATCTGTCATAAGCTTTCATAGCATCTAGATATCCTAAATTTATATTTTTTTGTACATTATCCTTATCTTTATTTAAGGATCCTCCTAAATACTCTGATGGTACTATTGTTTTTATATTTATATTTTGATACTTATTTAAATTTATTTTTCCTAGAAAGTCATCAAGTAATCTTATTACTACTATATCTTCATATCCTTTTTGTTCTAGTAAAGATATTGGCATATTATCAAAAAACATCCCATCTAAAAAAAGTTTATCATCTATTCGATTTAATTGAAATATTGGTAAGCTTGAACTTGCTATTAAGTAATCAATAAGCCTTTTATTTGGTATATCTTCTATGTATAATGGGTGTGGATTTATTTTTTTATCCCACCAAACTGTAACAAGACCAAAATCTTTATTAGATTTTCGTATAATATCTTCATTTAATGTTTTTTCTAATAGCTCCCTAAGTGGACTGATATCTATACCTTCATTTTTTCTAGCTTTATTTATAAGTTCTATAACACTATTTATATTTTTTGCAGTAAAATCTACATTTTTATATTTTTCATAAGTTTCTTCATCTATATTCATAAAATGAGTATAGTCATATGTTAACCAAATATCTTCCATAATTTCTATATCATTTTGAATTATATATGCACCATTTAAGGCTCCTATCGATGTTCCTGCTACACCTTGAAACTCAATTCCTAAATCTCTTAAAGCTTTATATGCTCCTATTTGGTAAGCACCCTTAGTGCCTCCTCCCTCTAATACTAAACCTTTCATAAAATCACCTATATTAAACAAGAAAGATATATACTTAGAATATATTATAAATTATCCTGTATTTCAAGTTTAAAAGTTACTAGGTATATATCTTTCATTTTATAGTAATTATTAAATTACTTTATATCGTCTACAGATTTTACAAACTTAACTACTTTTGTAAACATTTTTTGCTCCATAGAACTTAGTGATACTGTATTCATTATATATCCTTTTGGATCTACCATATATATTTGTCTATATCCACCTTTATATAGGGCTATACAAACTGATTTTATATCATTGTCATTTTCACATTCAAATTTAGAAGGTGTAACCACTAATTTATACTGTGATTTTCTTAGCCCCTTTGTCATTTGCTTATGTTTTGCTAAAAATGAATTTGCTTCTTCATTAGTTATATAGCCACTAACATCAACATACACAGTTTTTGAATTTTGATCTACCCTTGCATTAATCATATATATTCCTCCCTTTTTACACTCAAATATATTATATGTAGAAATATTATATTTGTGATTATATGCCAAGGGATCCTCTAATCAGATTATTTATTTTATACTCTAAATCACTTATATTACTTTCACCATTTTTTAGTCTCTGTAAAACTTGTTTTGATAAATCTTCTATATGTGTATAGTTAGAATCCTTAAATATCTTAATTTTCATTACTTTGTTAGGATAATAGTCATATGCATTTTTACTTATCTTCTTTGCGTTTATCTTAAAATACTTATTATACACTTCAGAGTTTAATAGTCCTACTAAGTATTCGTAAGAAAAAATTTCCTCATACTCTTTATTTATATAAAATGAATATACATCTGCACTAGAAAAACTATTATTTTCATCTATGGCAAATCTATTTTCAAAAGATTTATATGGGTACATTATTTTTTTTCTTTCAAAAATAGCTTTTTCCCTTCCCCATTGAAGTTCATACCATAATCTTAATTTCTTTTTACATTCTCTTCTATTTAACAATCTTTCTTTATATTTCCCTATAAAATCATTTATTATTATAGGATTATCTGATTCATTTTTTATATCATTTGAGTATATTAACTTATATCTATTATCTTTAATTGTATATTTTTGAATTTCTTTATTTTTTACCCATGATTTAAGAAATCTATCATCTATAAGATTTATTTTTTCATCATCTTTATCTATTACAAAGGCTTTATCACATCCTGTTATTATACCTTGAAAACTTGTACATATATCTTCTAAAGAGTAATTGCAATAGTTTTCAATTTTATCATAAAAAGTTTTATCCTCTTTTTTAATTATTATCCAATCTTTATTTATTGTATTTTTATATAATATTAACCTTTCAAAAATATTATTTTCTATAAGTTTTTCTATGGAATGAAATTGATTTATGTCTATTGATTGATTTTTTATTCTTAGAATATTGGTACTTTGTGAATTTTTTTCTTTCTTTAATGTAGATATGCAACTAGATATTCCTATGTCTTTAAAAACTTCACATCCTAAAAAATCAATTATTTCTACTATGTTAGTAGTTTTATCTATGTAAGTTCTTAGGTCTTTAGCTGATGGGCTTTCTAAAAAGTATCTCGGAGTTATAATACTACAAACCCCATCATCTTTTAAATTATCTATTATTTTTTTATAAAAGCAAAAATATAAATCTGCTTTACCTTTATATACTTGTTTGTATTCTTTTAGTATATATTTTTTATAATCACTATCTAAATTTTTATGACCTATATACGGTGGATTTCCTATTATATAGTCAAACTTGTTATTTAATTTTATCTTTAGTGAATCTTCACAATATATGTTAAACTTATCTACTGATAATCCTTTACCTTTATCTTTAAGTCCTTGTTTTAATATATTTACTGCTTCAGCATCAATATCGTATCCATATATACAATTAGTTATTATATGATTATGAATAGTATCATAGCTTATATACTCATCACCATATAATTCCTTTAATTCGTATAAATTTTTTTCTATTAAATCATACAAAATATCATATGCTTCTAATAAAAAATTTCCACAACCACATGATATATCTAATATTTTTGGTATCGGATTTTTAAGTATATCATGATTTTTTATAGTATTGTTAAGTATATAGTCTACTATAATTTTCGGTGTATAATATACTCCTTTACTTTTTTTTATATTTATATCTAAGCTTTCTTCATATAACTTAGATATAGCAAAAGTTTCTCCCATTTTTCTCCCCCTAAACACGACAAACACTTTTATATTTAATTATAGTATACTATATTTTATTCCATTTGTTATTTATCCAATTTATACAATCTTTTATATTATATTCCGCTGCTAATTCTAATAAATAATCCATTGATTTTGTATCATCCATTGATATGTCCTTATCCATCTTAGGATTTACTCTATAATAATTGCTATCTAATAGCTTTTTAGAAAAAATTTGGCTAAGCTGAGCATTTCCTTCTAGTGTTACCGATATTATAGGTAGATCTGGATCCTTGCTTATAACCCAATCTATAGCACCCCATTTACTTGTATCTTCCTTTATACTATTGTAACAATATCCTGTTCCAAAGGATAAAAGTCTTATTTGATCCATTCTCTTTCCAAGTTCCTCATCTATAGAATATATTATACTTGCTAAACTTGGATCTGTTGCTATTATGCCTCCATCTATATGACAATCATATGATGGAAAAAATACAGGTGCTGCACTACTGGCCATTGCAACATCTACAACCCTATAATCTTCTGTTTCTGAATTTGGTAGATTATTATAAAAAATAGCTTTCCAAGAATTATATTCATTACCTACATAAAATGTTGGTATTACAACTAACTTACCTAAGTCCTTTAACTTTAAATTTTCTGGAAATACACTAAGTAGTATTTCTTTTAAGTGATTATTATCATATTTAGGTCTTGATATTTGTGAATAAGATTTATCGAATATATACTCCAGATTTTCTTTTGAATATAAATTACTTATTTCACTTGGAGTCATCCCATAAGCTAAACCTAGAGCTATTAAACTTCCTGTCGATGTTCCACTTATCATATTTGATTTTTTTACTATATTAGGAGTTTCATTTTGTATTTTTTCTAATAATTTTATACTTAAAGCCCCTCTAATTCCCCCTCCATCAAATGATAATATATTAAAAGTAGAATCACTCATAATTTTCCTCCTATTTTTATTCTACTTTAATATATGTATTTTTTTTTTATAGTTACAGGTAATATAATTTAATATATAAAAAAGATGGCATTTGCCATCTTTATTTTTTTGAGTTTGTATCTAAATATGTTAATATTCCTTGAGCTATACCTTCTGCTAAACTTTCCTGATATGCTTCATCTTTTAATTTTTTAGCTTCTTCATCATTAGATAAAAAACCACATTCAATTAATACTGCTGGCATTTTACTTTGTAATAAAACTTGGAATCTTTCTGGTTTTACACCTCTATCTCTTACATCTATATATGAAGTTATAGTTTCTTGAATTTGTTTTGCAAGTTCATATGAACCATCATTTTTTTCTTTTGTATAATAAGTTTCAAGTCCAAATGCGTCAGTTCCTCCAGTTTGACCATTTAGATGTATAGATACAAGTGCATCAACACCTTGCTCATTAGCAAGCTTTGCTCTATCTGCTAGACTTACGTATTTGTCTTCATTTCTTGATATTATTACTTGTACATCTTTTTGTTTTGTTAACTTTTGAGCCACTAATGCTCCAACTTTTAATGTTATATCTTTTTCACATGTTATTTTGTCATTGGCTATAGTTCCTTTATCATTACCTCCATGACCTGGATCTATAAGTATTGTATATTTTTTATTTATATTTTTATCTACTTCTGTCGGTAAATTTTCATATTCATTATTTGAACTTTCAACAACAGATGTTTGTTTTTTATTATTACTTGTATTTTTTATTGTTGAAATTGCACCTTGTGTTAATTTAAAAGCTCCAGCAATAAACAATATAACTACTATAAATAATAATGTTAATTTCTTTTTATTTATTCTTCGTTTTTTGTTTCTTCTACTTTTTCTATTATTTCTTCTATTAGCCATGTTTTTGCCTTTCTAGATATATAATATTATTTATATTATTAATAAATTATATTTTAACATCCAAAAACGCAATTTTCAACATTTGCAAACATTTAATTCTATTTTATATTATTTTATCCTCCTAAAGTAACATCCTGTGTATTATACCATTTAAAGGCTTCTGATATATGATTTTTATTAAAGTCTGGCCAGTACTCATCTAATACATAAAAATCTGCATATATAGATTGAACTGGTAAAAATCCACTTAATCGTCTTCTTCCTCCCCATCTTATAATCAAGTCTAATCTTGATATATCAAATGACTGTATATGATTTTGTATATTATTTTTATTTACACCTTCTGCATCTGCTAGTGTATTTAAATCCCAATGCCAACCATAGTTTACTAATAGGTTAGCCTTTATTTGTCCATCTTTTCCTTTTGTCCTATTTGTAAATGGTAATAATTCTTTTGGAAACATTGGAGATTTAGTATTTCCTATTACTAAAAGAGATGCCCCTTCATCATTTAATATATGAGCAGCTTTTATACATGCATCTGTAAAAGCTTTAGTCTGAATAGATGGTCTTTTAGTATTATCTGTAGTAAATCCATAAAATGTAACTTCCTCTACTCCCATATCTCTACATGCTCTATATGCTTCAATCCCTGGATCAAGTCCATTTTCATATCCTTTGTCTTTAGTCATTCCCTTATTTTGTGCCCATCTTCTATTTCCATCCGGAATTATACCTACATGTTTTGGTATTCTCATTAAAATTCACCTCATAAATAATTTTATTAAGATTATTTACATTATTTACATACTATAGACACTATAATATTTATTATTTATGAAATATATATATCTAAATAACTAGAAATAAGTTTTAATAATAATTAAGATATTGTTTCTTTTTTGAAGTTGATTTTTATTGTAGAAAATAGTAAAATTTATATAATTATTACAAATAAATATATTTTGGAGGATACAATGAAAAAATTAATAGCTTTATTATCATTAGTTTTAACATTAGGACTTGTTGGATGTTCATCTAAGTCTGAAGTTAAAGATATACCAGTTTCTGATATAAAATCAGC
Organism: uncultured Romboutsia sp.; assembly: GCF_958366745.1. Classification (NCBI taxonomy): domain Bacteria; kingdom Bacillati; phylum Bacillota; class Clostridia; order Peptostreptococcales; family Peptostreptococcaceae; genus Romboutsia; species uncultured Romboutsia sp. The sequence goes on along the minus strand of NZ_CATXCO010000013.1, from coordinate 2,425 downwards.
AATAAATAATGAAACACTTTTACCTATTCAACCTATATTTGATATAGATGCAAAAGAATTTTATGTATTTGAAAATGTTAAAGATGATATAAAAGAAGGCTTTGTTTTACAAGCTATGATAAATGTAAAATTACAAGATGTATTCGTAGTTAAAACAGATAATGTTGAAAAAGTAAAAAAAGCAATAGAAGAGTATAAAACTAACAATTTAAGAAGTTTCTCTGATGGATACGGAGGAGAAGAAAATGCAACTGCTGTTGCTGATTCTATACTTGAAAGTGTTGGTGATTATGTTTATTTTATAGCTACTAATAATGCTAAGGATATAGAATCAAAAATATTAGAAATGATTAAATAATACTTATTAAAATTATATGAGTATATCAATATTTTTTATATTGATATACTCTTTTTCAATATACTAATATATTATGAAATATATATTTGTGTGTAACTTTCAATAAAATAATTATTTTTGAGCAATATATATCCATATTAAAAACAGGGATATATGGTTGGTGACAGTAAATATTTTGCTGACACATAGCTCAATCAAAATGAATTTTTTATAAATTTAAAGGTGGTGATATATTGGTATTTAGTAGCATAACATTTTTATTTTACTTTCTACCACTTGTTTTATTTTGTTACTATTTAGTACCTTATAAGCTTAAAAACTTTATCTTACTTATATTTAGTTTAATATTTTATGCGTATGGAGAGCCTATATATATTTTTATAATGCTATTTTCATGTGTTGTGGATTATATAAATGCTCTAATTATAGATAAGTATAGAAATACATATAAGGCTAAATTAGCCCTTATTTTCTCTATTATAATAAATTTAAGCTTACTTGCGTTCTTTAAGTATAGTGACTTTTTTATATCTATAGTAAATAGCCTTACTAACTATAATACACCTTTATTAAATATTACACTACCTATAGGTATAAGCTTCTATACTTTTCAAACAATGTCTTATACCATAGATGTTTACAGAGATGAGGCACCTATTCAAAAAAATATTTTTTCTCTTTCTACATTTGTTACATTATTTCCCCAACTTGTAGCAGGTCCTATAGTTAGATATTCTGATATTTCATATGATTTGAATCATCGTGTTCATAGCTTTGATAAATTTTATGATGGTGTTTATAGATTTATTATAGGACTATGTAAAAAAGTAATCTTAGCCAATAATTTAGGTGTAATTTGGTACAGTATAAAAGCAACGCCCTACGATACATTATCTTTGGCTACATCTTGGTTAGGAATTATATGTTTCACACTTCAAATTTACTTTGACTTTAGTGGATATAGTGATATGGCTATAGGACTTGGAAAAATTTTTGGGTTTGACTTTTTAGAAAACTTTAATTTTCCTTACATATCAAAATCTATTACTGAATTTTGGAGAAGATGGCATATATCCCTAGGAGTATGGTTTAGAGATTATGTTTATATACCTTTAGGAGGAAATAGATGTAGTAAAGGTAGATGGTTCCTTAATATATTTATAGTTTGGTTTTTAACTGGATTATGGCATGGAGCTAGTTTTAATTTTATATTATGGGGACTTTACTTTGGAATTATATTAATTTTTGAAAAGTTATTTTTACTACAATTTTTAAAAAAACTACCTAATTGGATAAAACATTTTTATACTATGTTTTTAGTTATAATAGGTTTTGTATTATTTGAAATAGATAGTTTAAATGGTGTTTATAATTATTTAATTTCTATGTTTAATTTTAAAAATATTATAGTAGATGATGTATTTTTATACTATTTAATTCCTAATATAACTCTTATAATTTTTGCCATTATTGCTTCTACACCTATTATAAAAATAATACTAGATAGATATAAATATATAAGAATTATAACTTTAATATTTGGTATGATACTTTCTACATCATTTTTAGTAGATGCATCATTTAATCCATTTTTATATTTTAGATTTTAGGAAGTTGGTGAATTTATGAAAAATAAAAATTTATTAAAATTTATTACAATATCTTTTTTCGTAATCTTTATTTTTAGTGTTCCTATAATAACATTATTTACGGAAGATAAAAAAATAAGTGAAATAGAAAATAAAATATTAACTCAACTTCCTAGAATATCATTTGAAAATATATATAATAAGAAGTTTATGAAAAATTTCGATGAATATACATCTGATCAATTTCCATTAAGGGCTAACTTTATAAAGTTAAAAAATACTTATAATTACATAATAGGTCAAAGAGAATTTAGAGATATTTATGTTGGAAAAAATAATAAACTTATGGAAAAATATAAATTTAATAAAGAAAGTGTAGATAAGAATATTTCTAATATATTAAATACTGCTTCATATATGTATGAAAGTTTTAATATAAAATCAAAATTAATGGTAGTTCCTACTTCTATAGCTTTTT